>JBBIGX010000135.1:0-4265 GCA_037447315.1 Gallionellaceae bacterium
CGCTGATGAACCAGAATAGCGTCATGGCTTGTCTTCTTCCTTGAGGAGTGCGGCGGCGCGTTCGTGCGCTTCGGGAGTGAGTGTCGCTTCGGGCACGGTCTCGCGGCGCTTGCGCAGCTGGAACAGCAGGCCGAGGGCGGCGACCACGAGCAGTGCGAACGGACCGAACCACAGCAGCAGGGTGTAGCTCTTCAGCGGCGGCTCATACAGCACGAAGTCGCCATAGCGCGACACGAGGTAGTCGATGATCTCCTCGTCGCTCATGCCTTTCTGCATCTGCTCGCGCACTTCGCGGCGCAGGTCTTCCGCCAGGTCGGCACGGGAGCTGGCCAGGGATTCGTTCTGGCACACCAGGCAGCGCAGTTTTTCGGCCAGACCGATCATGCGCTTCTCCAACACGGGATCGGCGGCCATGTCCTGCGCCTCGCCGGCAAAGGCAAAGGTGGGCAGCAGGCACAGCATCATAATCAGGAGTTTTTTCATTTCTTTTGCAGCTCCGCGACCAAGGGCAGAATCTTCTCGCTCAGGCTCTGCCGGGTGACCGGGCCGATGTGCTTGTAGCGAATGACGCCTTGTTTATCGATGACGTAGGTCTCGGGAACGCCGTATACGCCGTAGTCGATGCCGATGCGGCCTTCGCGGTCCATCACGCTGAGTACATAGGGATCGCCGCCGCGCGCCAGCCACATCTTGCCGTCTTCGGGCTTGTCCTTGTAGTCGAGTCCATAGATGGGGACGATGTTCTGCTGCGCGAGATCCATCAGCACCGGATGTTCCTCCCGGCAGGAGACGCACCAGGAAGCCCATACGTTGAGCAGCCAGACCTGCCCCTTCATGTCGGCAGGAGAGAAGCTCTTCTTCTCGTCGTGCAGCTGCGGCAGGGTGAAAGCCGGTGCGGGCTTGCCGACCAGCGGCGACGGGACTTCGCGCGGGTTGAGGCCGAGGCCGACATAGAGAAAGCCGGCCAGCACGATGAAGATGACCAGCGGCCAGATGAAACGGTTCATGCGGTCTGCTCCTTGTTTGCAGTGAAGGGCTGCTGTGCCTTGCTCATGTGGATACGGTAGCGGCGGTCGCTCACGGCGAGCAGTCCGCCCAGCGCCATCAGCAGGCAGCCGGCCCAGATCCAGTCGACGAAGGGCTTGAGGTAGATGCGCACCGCCCAGGCTTCGCTGTCGGGGATAGGCTCGCCCAGCGAGACGTACAGGTCGCGCAGGATGCCGGTGTCGATGGCCGCTTCGGTCATCGGCATGCCGGAGGCGTTGTACTGGCGCTTCTCGGGATGCAGCACGGTCACCGGTGCGCCATCCTTGCTGACGCTGACGATGCCGCGCGCGGCGACGTAGTTCGGGCCCTGCTCTTCGGTCACGCCGTCGAAACGGAACACATAGCCGCCGGTGGTCAGCGTGTCGCCCACGTCCATGCGCACGTCGCGCTCGCTTTCATAGCCTTTGACCAGGGCGATGCCGAGGATGCAGACCGCGAGGCCCACATGGGCCAGCTGCATGCCGTAGTAGCTGCGCGACGGGGTCTTCAGGCGCTGCAGGAAGCCGCCTTCGCTGCCCATGCGTCTCTTCAGGTCGGCCAGTGCGGTGGTGACGATCCAGGCGGCCATCAGCACGCCGAGCGCGGCCAGCGCCTTCCATTCGCCCATCACCAGCGGCAGCAGGATGGCGATCACCATGCTGGCCGCCAGCGCCCAGCGCACGCGTACCCAGATGTCGGGCAGGCTGACCTTCTTCCAGCGCGCGACCGGGCCGATACCCATCATCATCACCAGCGGCACCATCAGCGGCACGAACACGGTATTGAAATACGGCGGGCCGACCGACAGCTTGCCGAAGCCGAGCGCGTCCATGAACAGCGGGTACAGCGTGCCGAGGAACACCGAGGCGGAGGCCACGGAGAGCAGCACGTTGTTGGAGAGCAGGAGCGACTCACGCGAGATGATGTCGAATTTTCCGCCCAGTCCGACCTTGGGCGCGCGCCAGGCGAACAGCAGCAGCGAAGCACCGATCACCACCACCAGGAAAGACAGGATGAACACGCCGCGCTCGGGATCGGTGGCAAAGGCATGCACCGAGGTCAGCACACCGGAGCGCACGAGGAAGGTGCCGAGCAGGGACAGCGAGAAGGCGGCGATGGCGAGCAGCACGGTCCAGCTCTTGAACGCGCCGCGCTTCTCGGTGACGGCGAGCGAGTGCATCAGCGCGGTGCCCACCAGCCAGGGCATGAAGGAGGCGTTCTCGACCGGGTCCCAGAACCACCAGCCGCCCCAGCCCAGTTCGTAATAGGCCCACCAGCTGCCGAGCGCGATGCCCAGCGTCATGAACACCCAGGCCACCGTGGTCCACGGGCGCGACCAGCGCGCCCAAGTGGAATCCAGCCTGCCGCCGAGTAGCGCGGACAGGGCGAAGGCGAAGGCTACGGAGAATCCGACGTAGCCCATGTACAGCATGGGCGGATGGATCACCAGTCCGGGATCCTGCAACAACGGATTCAGGTCGCGGCCATCCAGCGCAGCCGGCAGCAGGCGATCGAACGGATCGGAGGTGGACAGCATGAACAGCAGGAAGCCGACCGAGACCAGGCCCATCACGCCCAGCACGCGCGCCACCATCTCCAGCGGCAGATGCTTGCTGAAGGCCGCGACGGCGACCATCCACAGCGTGAGGATGAAGACCCACAGCAGCAGCGAGCCTTCGTGGCCGCCCCATACGGCGGAGATACGGTACTGGATGGGCAGTTGCGAGTTGGAGTGCTGCGCGACATACAGTACGGAGAAGTCGTTGGCGATAAAGGCGTAAGTGAGGCAGGCGAAGGCGATGCCGACGAACAGGAACTGCCCGGTCGCCAGCGTGCGTGCCGTCCCCATCAGCGTCTCGTTGCCGCGCGCCGCGCCGACGATGGGCAGCACGCCCTGCACCATGGCGACGAACAGTGCGACGACGAGTGCGAAGTTACCGATCTCTGGAATCATGCGTGTCTTTCCTGGTTATTTTGCGGTGGCGGGTACGGCAGGTTTCGCCTCGCCCGCAGCCTGCGCCTTCTGCGCTTCCTCGATGGCATGCATCGCTTCGGGCGGCATGTAATTCTCGTCATGCTTGGCCAGCACCTCTTCGGCCACGAACACGTTCTCCGCGTTCAGCTTGCCCTGTGCGACCACGCCTTTGCCTTCCTTGAACAGATCGGGCAGGATGCCTTGGTACACCACCGGCATCGCATTGATGGTGTCGGTGATCCTGAAGCGCACGGTCAGGCCGTCGTTCTCGCGCTTGACGCTGCCCTCCTCCACCATGCCGCCGATGCGGAAGTTGCGTTCCTGCGGCGTTTCCTTGTTGTAGACCTGGGTCGGTGTGAAGTACAGGTTGACGTTGTTCTTCAGCGCGAACAGCACCAGGCCCACCGCAGCTGCCACCAGCGCGACGCCGATCAATATCCACGTCAGTCGTTTCTGTCTCGGTGTCATCACTCATCCCCGCTTTCGTTCATCAAACGCAATTGGCGCAGCGCCAGTTGCCTTCTGTGTCTGACCATGGCGATCTCGATCAGGAACACCAGCAGCGTCACGCCGTAGGAGCCCCACACATAGAACGCGTAACCGTTCATGTAGAAGAATTCACCCCAGCTCATTCGCGCACCTCCTTCAGTTCCTTCACCCACTGCGTGCCCGCCTCGCGCTCCAGGATGATGCTGCGCACACGCGCCAGCGCCACCGCAATGGCATACAGCCAGCAGGCGACCAGCACGGTGAACATGGCCTGCTGCATGGCGACATGCATGCTGATGCCGGTCATCTTGATGGTCGCGCCCTGATGCAGGGTGTTCCACCATTGCACCGAGTAATAGATGATGGGCACATTGACCGAGCCGACGATGGCGAGCAGCGCACTGGCCTTGTCGGCGCGGCGCGGATCCTCGATGGAAGCCTGCAGGGCGATGTAGCCAAGGTACAGGAATAGCAGGATCAGTTCGGAGGTGAGGCGCGCATCCCACACCCACCAGGCGCCCCACATCGGTTTGCCCCACAGCGCGCCGGTCCACAGCGAGATGAAGGCGAACAGTGCACCGGTCGGGGCCAGTGCCGAAGCCATCATGGACGACAGGCGGGTCTTGAAGATCAGCCCCAGCGCGGCATAACCCGCCATGATGAGATAGATGAACATGGACAGGATGGAAGCCGGCACATGGATGAAGATGATGCGGTAGGCCTCGCTCTGCACCGCGTCGGTGGGCGCCACGAAAAAGCCGATGTACAGGCCGAC
>JBBIGX010000136.1:0-4262 GCA_037447315.1 Gallionellaceae bacterium
ATCCCTTTCGGGGCTGGGACCTAGGCATACGGGGGGAATGAAGGCGGGCAGCCCGCATGTGCTGGTCGTGGATGACGAGCCAGACATACTGGAGCTGTTGGAGCTGGCCTTGCTGCGCATGGGGCTGGAGGTGGCGCGCGCCGGGGGACTGGCTGAAGCCAGGCGCCAGCTGGAAACGCAGCACTTTGCTCTGTGCCTCACCGACATGCGCATGGCGGACGGCACCGGGCTGGATCTGGTCAGGCATATTGCCGAACGCAATCTGGATGTGCCGGTGGCGGTGATCACCGCGCATGGCAACATGGAGAACGCGGTGGCGGCGCTCAAGGCGGGCGCTTTCGATTACCTGGCCAAGCCGGTGTCGCTGGAACAATTGCGGGCGCTGGTGAATGCCGCGTTGCGCCTGCCCGCCTGCGGCGGCGAGGCCAAGCCGGCCTTGTCCGTGCTGCTGGGGGAGGCGCCGGCCATGCGCCAGGTGCGCGACCTGATCGCGCGCGTGGCGCGCAGCCAGGCGCCGGTGCACATCAGCGGCGAATCGGGCAGCGGCAAGGAGTTGGCCGCGCGGCTGATCGTGGAGCAGAGCGCGCGCTGCGGGCAGCCTTTCGTCGCCGTCAACTGCGGGGCGATTCCGGAGAATCTGATGGAAAGCGAATTCTTCGGCTATCGCAAAGGAGCTTTCACCGGTGCCGACAAGGACCGGGATGGATTCTTCCAGGCGGCGAACCAGGGTACCCTGCTGCTGGACGAAGTGGCCGAGCTGCCGTTGGCGATGCAGGTCAAGCTGTTGCGTGCCATTCAGGAGAAGAAGGTGCGCCGGGTCGGGGCGACCGAGGAGGAGCCGGTGGATGTGCGCATCCTGAGCGCGACCCACCGCGACTTGGCGGAGTGCGTGCGCGAGGGGCGGTTCCGCCAGGACCTGTATTACCGGCTCAATGTGATTGCGCTGCGCATGCCGGCCTTGCGCGAGATGCGTGAAGACATCCCGGGGATATCCCGAACACTGCTGGAACGTATCGGCGGTGAGGGCGGGGCGAGATTCTCCGAGGCGGCGTTGAAGGCGTTGGCGGCTTATGATTTTCCGGGCAATGTGCGCGAGCTGGAGAACGTCATCGAGCGCGCCCTGGCCTTGTGTGCCGGGGGCATCATCCAGCCGGAAGATTTGCAATTGCAGCCAATGGCGGGCGAGGCGCAGTCCGCCGCAGTGGGGGGCAAGTATCCTTTGACCGACTATCTGGACCGGGTGGAGCGCGAGGCAATCCTGGAGGCGCTGCACCAGACCAATTTCAACCGGACGGCCGCTGCCCGCATCCTGGGGATCACCTTCCGTGCCTTGCGCTACCGCATGGAACGGCTGGGGATCAGCGGGCAGGACAAGGCGCAATGAGATTCGATGCTGCGGGTTGGCTGAGCGGCGTACGCCGCATCGTGTCGCCGAACCACGATGCCAGGCCGCGGCGCATGCCGGTCTCGCTGCTGGTCATCCACAGCATCAGCCTGCCGCCGGACGAATTCGGCGGCCAGGATATCGAACGTCTGTTCACCAACACGCTGGATTGCAGCGCCCATCCTTATTATGCGGGGCTGCAGGGGTTGCGCGTCTCGTCCCATTTCCTGATCCGCCGCGACGGCACGGTCGTGCAGTTCGTACCTTGCAACCGCCGGGCTTGGCATGCGGGGGTGTCGAGCTGGCAAGGGCGGGAGCGCTGCAACGACTTTTCCATCGGGATCGAGCTGGAGGGATGCGACAGTCGGCCCTTCGATGAACGGCAATATCGGTCGCTGATGCGCCTGACCCGCTATTTGCGCCGTCGTTATCCGATCCGCGACATCGCCGGCCATGCGGATATCGCGCCGGGTCGCAAGACGGATCCGGGGCCGTTTTTCGACTGGGCGCGCTATCTGCGGTCGAGCTAAATCAGTCTTCTCTAATGCAAGGGGTTTGGGAAAATATATAGGCCAAATTTCCGCTTGCATAAATTTCCTCAGCTACTAGAATTAGCCCCAATTCGCAGGTTCGACCACTAGATATAGTGTTTTTCTGTGTATCAGCCGTTCCGGCGCAAGGCCGGACAATGTCTGCAAATCAAAGGGGAGAATTACATGCTGCAAGCTTCTGAGACCGTTTCACCATCCGTATCCGCTGCCGTGTTCACTCCTCGCGAGTCCGGGGTCGCCCCGACCACCGGCGGCTCGTCTCTGGACCAGTACAAGGTCATCCGCCGCAACGGATCGGTCGTCTCGTTCGATCCGTCCAAGATCTCCATCGCCATGACCAAGGCGTTCATCGCCGTGAATGGCGGCCAGGGGGCGGCTTCGGCGCGGGTGCGCGAACTGGTGGAGCAACTCACCGACAGCGTGGTGAACGCGCTGGTGCGTCGCCAGCCGCACGGCGGCACATTCCATATCGAGGATATCCAGGACCAGGTCGAGCTGTCCCTGATGCGCTCGGGCGAGCACGATGTCGCGCGCGCTTATGTGTTGTACCGAGAGCGCCGCAACCAGGAGCGTGCCAAGAACAAGGCGCAGACCACGGCCGCGCCGACGCTGAACGTGACCGAGGGAGGGGTGTCCCGTCCGCTGGACGTGCAGGCGCTGTCCGCGCGCATCGAGGCGGCCTGTGTCGGTCTGGGCGAGGCGGTGGATGCCGGTCTGATCCTCAAGAACACCCTGAAGGACCTGTATGACGGCGTCAGTATGGAGGAGGTGCGCAAGTGCTCGGTGCTGTCCGCACGTGCGCTGATCGAGCGCGATCCGGCCTATGGTTTCGTGACCGCGCGCCTGCTACTCAACAATATCTGCTGCGAAGTCCTGGGGCAGGATGTGACGCAGGCCGATATGGCGGCGCGTTACGCCGAGTATTTCCCGCAATTTATCAAGCGCGGTATCGAGGCCGAGTTGCTGGACGAGGAGCTGGGGCGTTTCGATCTGGCACGTCTGGCAGCGGCGCTGGAAGCGGATCGTGACCTGCAGTTTAATTACCTTGGCCTGCAGACGCTGTATGACCGTTATTTCCTGCATATTGAAGACGCGCGCATCGAGTTGCCGCAGGCCTTCTTCATGCGCGTCGCGATGGGCCTGAGCCTGAACGAGATCAACCGCGAAGAACGCGCCATCGAGTTCTATCGCCTGCTCTCCAGTTTCGATTTCATGAGCTCCACGCCGACCCTGTTTAACTCCGGTACGCGCCGCTCGCAGCTGTCTTCCTGCTACCTGACCACGGTTTCCGACGATCTGGATGGCATCTACGAGGCTTTGAAAGAAAACGCACTGCTGTCCAAGTTCGCCGGTGGTCTGGGCAACGACTGGACCAATGTGCGCGCGCTGGGCAGCCACATCAAGGGCACCAACGGCAAGTCGCAGGGCGTGGTGCCCTTCCTCAAGGTGGTGAACGATACCGCCGTGGCGGTGAACCAGGGCGGCAAGCGCAAGGGCGCGGTGTGCGCCTATCTGGAAACCTGGCACCTCGATATCGAGGAGTTCCTCGATCTGCGCAAGAATACGGGCGACGACCGCCGCCGCACCCATGATATGAACACGGCCAACTGGATTCCCGATCTGTTCATGAAGCGGGTGATGGAAGGGGGGGACTGGACCCTGTTTTCCCCCTCCGACTGCCCGGATCTGCATGACAAATACGGCATCGAATTCGAGAAGGCCTATCTCGCTTACGAAGCCAAGGCTGCCAGCGGCGAAATCAAGCTGTTCAAGAAAATTCCGGCACAGACCCTGTGGCGCAAGATGCTCACCATGCTGTTCGAGACCGGCCATCCGTGGATCACCTTCAAGGATCCATGCAACATCCGCAGCCCGCAACAGCATGTGGGCGTCGTACACAGTTCCAACCTGTGCACCGAGATCACTCTGAATACTTCAGAGACCGAGATCGCCGTGTGCAACCTGGGTTCGGTGAACCTGGCGGCGCATGTGACGGCGGATGGCCGAATCGACCATGCCAAACTGCAGCGTACGGTGCGTACCGCGATGCGCATGCTGGATAACGTGATCGACATCAACTATTACGCGGTGAAGAAGGCGCGCGACGCCAACCTGCGCCACCGTCCGGTCGGCTTGGGCATCATGGGTTTCCAGGATGCGCTGTACAAGATGCGCGTGCCCTACGCTTCCGAGGCGGCCGTGGAGTTCGCCGACCGCTCGATGGAAGCGGTGTGCTATTACGCTTACTGGGCTTCCACTGAATTGGCCGAGGAGCGTGGGCGCTATTCCAGCTATCGTGGCAGCCTGTGGGATCGCGGCATCCTGCC
>JBBIGX010000137.1:0-4259 GCA_037447315.1 Gallionellaceae bacterium
AGGTGTACCCCTGCGCCAGCTATGTCGCCATCAACATCTCCTCGCCCAACACCAAAAATTTGCGCCAGTTGCAGGGCGGCGACGAACTGGATGCGCTGCTGGCACAACTGAAAGCCGAACAGGAAAAACTGGCACAGCAACATGGCAAATACGTGCCGCTGGCCGTGAAGATCGCCCCCGATCTGGATGACGAGCAGATCAGGCAGATCGCCGCCCTGCTCACCAAACACCACATCGACGCCGTCATCGCCACCAACACCACCCTGTCTCGCGCGGGCGTGGAACACCTGCCGCATGGCAACGAGACCGGCGGCTTGAGCGGCGCGCCCGTCAAGGACAAATCCACCGCCGTCATCCGCCAGCTCGCCGCCGAGCTGAACGGCGCCCTGCCCATCATCGGCGTGGGCGGCATCCTCAAAGGGGCAGATGCCGTGGAGAAGATGCAGGCAGGTGCTTCGCTGGTACAGGTGTACAGCGGGCTGGTGTATCGCGGGCAGGAGCTGGTGACGGAATGCGCGTCCGCAGTGCGGAAAGCAGGATGAAGCGTCCCGTACGCTCGCAGGAACGGCGCTCCACGTTATATCCATATAGCCCGGCTGCGGTTGAAGCGTCCCCCGTTCCGGCGCATAATCCGAGCCTGTTTTCTGCGCTGCGCGCTCTTTTGCGATGACTGAATATTTGCTGATACTGGTCGGAACGGTGTTCGTGAACAACATCGTGATGGTCAAGATCCTCGGGCTGTGCCCGTTCATGGGTGTCTCCAAGAAGTTGGAGACGTCGCTGAGCATGGGGGCGGCCACCACTTTCGTGCTGACCATCGCCTCCGGTTCCAGCTATCTGGTCAACCACTACCTGCTCGGTCCTGATCTCGCCTATCTGACCACGCTGTCTTTCATCGTGGTCATCGCCGCCACGGTGCAGTTCACCGAGATGGTAGTGAAGAAGACCAGCCCGGTGCTGTACCAGGTGCTGGGCATCTATCTGCCGCTGATCACCACCAACTGTGCGGTGCTGGGCATCCCGCTGCTCAATGTGCAGGCCAAGCATGACTTCGTGGAATCGCTGCTGTTCGGTTTCGGCGGCGCGGTGGGCTTCACGCTGGTGATGGTGCTGTTCGCCGGCATCCGCGAGCGCCTGGAGGGTGCGGACGTGCCCGGCATCTTCCGCGGCACGGCCATCGCCATGATCACCGCCGGCCTGATGAGCCTGGCCTTCATGGGTTTCTCGGGCATGGTGAAATGATCTCCGCCCTGTGGACGATGATCGGACTGGCGGCACTACTGGGTCTGGCGCTCGGCTATGCCGCGATCCGCTTCCGCGTCGAGGGTAATCCGCTGGCAGAAAAGATCGATGCCGTGCTGCCGCAGACGCAATGCGGCCAGTGCGGCTATCCCGGTTGCAAACCCTATGCCGAGGCCATCGCCAAGGGTGAAGCGGACATCAACCTGTGTCCGCCCGGAGGCGAGGAGGGCATCCACAAGCTGGCCGATCTGCTGGGTGTGGAGTTCAAGCCTTTCGGCGAGAACGCGCAACCCAAGCCCAAGGCGGTGGCCTTCATCGACGAACAGACCTGTATCGGCTGCACGCTGTGCATCCAGGCCTGCCCGGTGGATGCCATCGTCGGCGCGGCCAAGCAGATGCACACCATCATCGCTTCCGAATGCACCGGCTGCGAGCTGTGCGTGGCGCCCTGTCCGGTGGATTGCATCAGCATGCAGCCCATCGAGGAGAAGGTAAGCAACTGGAAGTGGAAGTATCCGGTCTATGCGTTGAGGCAAGTGGCATGAGCCCGCTCTTCTCTTTCCACGGCGGCATCCACCCCCCCGCACACAAGGACGAGTCGACACAATCGCCCATCGTGCCTGCGCCGCTGCCGGCGAAGCTCGTCATCCCGTTCCGCCAGCACGCGGGTGAAATGGCCAAGCCCGTGGTGCAGGCCGGCGAGCGCGTGCTGAAAGGACAGTTGATCGGCGAACCGGTCGGTGCCGTCTCCAGCGCCGTCCACGCCCCGACCTCGGGCACCATCACCGCCATCGACCTGCAACGGATCGCCCACCCTTCGGCCCTGCCCGACCTGTGTGCGACGCTGGTGCCGGACGGACGCGACGAATGGACGGAGCGCACCCCGCTGAACTACCGCCAGTTGTCCGCGGATCAGTTGCAGCAGCATCTGCGCCGCTGCGGCGTGGTCGGTCTCGGTGGGGCGACCTTCCCCAGCGATCTCAAGCTGCGCCATGCGCGGCCGGTCGACACCCTGATCCTCAATGGTGCCGAGTGCGAGCCTTACATCACCTGCGACGACATGCTGATGCGCGAGCGCGCCGATGCCATCGTGCGCGGCGCCGAGATCCTGCGCTACGCGCTGGCAACCGACACCGTACTGATCGGCATCGAGGACAACAAACCGCAAGCCATCACTGCGATGCAGCGCGCCGTGGACGAGAGCGGCCATCCGTTCAAGGTAGTCGTGGTGCCGACCATCTATCCCGGGGGCAGCGCGAAGCACCTGATCAAGGTGCTGACTGGACTGGAAGTCCCTTCCGGCAAGCTTCCCACCGACATCGGCGTGCAGTGCTACAACGTGGCGACCGCCTATGCCGTGCAGCGCGCAGTGGAGCATGGCGAGCCGCTGATCGGGCGCGTGGTCACCGTGACCGGCAACGTCGAGCAGCCGCGTAACTACGAGGCGTTACTCGGCACACCGTTCAGCGAGCTGGTGGCGCTGAGCATCGTCCGCCGTGACACCAACCGTTACATCATGGGCGGACCGATGATGGGTGTGGAGCTGCCAGCGGTGGACGTGCCGCTGGTCAAGGCCAGCAATTGCGTGATCGCGGCGAGCGATGCCTTGTTCCCGCTACCGCCACCGCCCATGCCGTGCATCCGCTGCACGCGCTGTGCGCAGGCCTGCCCGGTCGAGCTGCAACCGCAGGACCTGTACTGGTTTGCACAGTCGCACAACTTCGGCAAGGCACAGGAGTATGACCTGTTCGATTGCATCGAGTGTGGCGCCTGCGCCTATGTCTGCCCGAGCAGCATCCCGCTGGTGCAGTATTACCGCTACGCCAAGAGCGAGATCCGCGCACGCGACCAGGAGAAGCGCGCCGCTGACTTGGCACGCACGCGCCATGAATATCGCCAGTTCCGCCTGGAGCGCGAAAAACAAGAGAAGGCAGAACGGCTGGCGCAAAAAGAACGTGCAGCGGCCGCTGCCAAAGCGGCCGCTGTCCCGGCGACACCGGTCGATCCCAGTGCGGATGCCAACGACACCCAGCAACTGCGCATCAACGAGGCGCTGGCCCGTGCCAAGGCGCAGGCGGCCGCCGCCGCTCCGAAGAACACCGGCAACCTTACGCCGCAGCAACAGGCAGAGATCGAGGCCATCGAAGCGCGCCGTGCGCATATACGCGAGCTGGCCGCCGACGCCGGTGCCGATGACGAACCGCCGAAAACGAGCCGAGGAAACTGACCGCCATGTTGTCTTCCCCCTTCATCGCGCGCCCGCTGCTCACCGTCGATCGTATCATGCGACGCGTGCTGTACGCGCTGCTCCCCGGCATCGCGCTGTACGTGTGGCATTTCGGCCCGGCCATCCTGCTTTCCATCGCACTGGCGGTGAGCACGGCGCTGGCGACCGAGGCGCTAATGCTCAAACTGCGCCAGCGCCCGCTGCGTCCATTCCTGTCCGATTACAGCGCAGTGCTCACCGGTTGCCTGATCGCGCTGTCCATCCCGCCGCTCGCCCCGTGGTGGCTGCCGGTGGTCGGCACCGCCTTCGCCATCGCCGTATCCAAACATCTGTACGGCGGTCTGGGCAGCAATCCCTTCAACCCGGCGATGATCGGTTACGCCGTGCTCATCATCTCCTTCCCGCACGAGATGACGCACTGGCTGAGCCCGCAAGGCGTGGGACAGCATGTGCTGTCGCTCGGCGACCAGTTGCGCTACGTCTTCAGCGGTGTGCTGCCGGCTGGCATGCAGCTGGATGCGCTGACCATGTCGACACCGCTGGATACACTCAAGACCCACCTGCACATGGGGATGACGGTGAGCGAGATCCGCGACCTGCCGATTTACGGTCGACTGGCCGGCAAAGGCAGTGAGATGGTGGCGGCCGGTTTTGCACTGGGCGGGCTGTACCTGCTGGTCACGCGCATCATCCCGTGGCAACTGCCGCTGGTGTTCCTCGGCACGCTGTTCGCCCTGTCCGGCGCGTTCCATCTGATGGATCCTTCGCACTACGCGCCACCGCTGTGCCA
>JBBIGX010000138.1:0-4229 GCA_037447315.1 Gallionellaceae bacterium
CGAGGCCGCACTCGCATTGGAGAGCGATGCCGATGGTGTGCATCTGGGGGCGGATGATGGCGGCATCTCTGTAACGCGAAGCTTGCTGGGCAAAGGGAGGCTGATCGGTGCTTCTTGTTATAATCGCGCGTCGCTGGCGATCGAGGCTGTTCAGCAAGGTGCCGACTACGTTGCATTCGGTGCGTTCTTCCCTTCCAGCATCAAGCCGGGGGCAGTGAAAGCAGAGATCGATATGTTGCGCAGGGTCCGGTGCGATATCACTGTTCCCATCGTTGCCATCGGCGGCATCACGGTGCAGAACGGGGCAGCGCTGGTCGAGGCGGGCGCGGATGCGCTGGCCGTGATCTCGGGGCTGTGGAATGCCCCGGATATCGAGCAGGCGGCAAAGGAATTCAACACATTATTCGACAGGGCATGACCATGGTCTCTCACAATCAGGAACTCTTCGATCAATCGCAGAAGCTCATCCCCGGCGGCGTGAATTCGCCGGTGCGCGCATTCAAGTCGGTGGGCGGCACGCCGCTGTTCTTCAAGCGCGGCCAGGGCGCCTATGTGTGGGATGCCGATGACAAGCGTTACATCGACTACGTGAATTCCTGGGGCCCGATGATCGTCGGTCACTGCCATCCCGAAGTGGTGAAGGCGGTGCAGGCTGCTGCCGCCGAAGGACTGGGTTTCGGCGCGCCGACCGCTGCTGAACTGGAGATCGCCGAGACGCTGTGCAAGATCCTGCCGTCGCTGGAGATGGTGCGTCTGGTCAGCTCCGGCACCGAAGCGACGATGACTGCGATCCGCCTCGCGCGCGGCTTCACCGGCCGTTCGCGCATCATCAAGTTCGAGGGTTGCTACCACGGCCATTCCGACGGCCTGCTGGTGAAAGCCGGTTCCGGTGCGCTGACCTTCGGCCAGCCGAGTTCTTCCGGCGTGCCCGCCGAGATCGCGGGATTGACCACCGTGCTGGATTACAACGACGTGGCCGGTCTGGAGAAGACTTTCGCCGAGATCGGCAGCGAGATCGCTTGTGTGATCGTCGAGCCGGTGGCGGGCAACATGAATTTGATCCTGCCCAAGCGCGAGTTCCTCGATGCGATGCGCAGCCTGTGCACCAAGCACGGCGCGGTGCTGATCTTCGACGAAGTGATGTCCGGCTTCCGCGTCGGCCTGCAGGGCGCGCACGGCCATTACGGCATCAAGCCGGACCTGATCACGCTGGGCAAGGTGATGGGTGGCGGTCTGCCCGCCGCCGCATTCGGCGGACGCCGCGACATCATGAACTGCCTCGCGCCGCTGGGTGCGGTGTATCAGGCCGGTACGCTGTCCGGCAATCCGGTGGCGGTGGCGGCCGGTCTGACCACGCTGAAACTGGTGCAGGCGCCCGGCTTCTACGAGCGCCTGACCAGGATCGCCAAGGACATGACCGAAGGCATTGCCGCCAGTGCGAAGAAGCACGGCATCCCGTTCAGCGCGCAATCCATCGGCAGCATGTTCGGTCTGTATTTCAGCGCCAAGGCGCCGACTTCATATGCCGAGGTGATGGCCAGCGACAAGGCGGCGTTCAATCGCTTCTTCCATGCGATGCTGCAAGAAGGCGTGTACCTCGCGCCGTCCGCCTTCGAGGCAGGTTTCGTCTCGGCGGCGCATACCGATGCCGATATCGCCGCGACCATCGCGGCGGCGGACAAAGTGTTTGCGGCCTGGAAATAGTGGGACTCTTCTCCAAGGCCAGGTTCTACACCACGGTCAACCACATTCGCGACCTGCCGCATCACGGCGGCAGGGAAGTAGCCTTCGTCGGGCGTTCCAACGCAGGCAAGTCGAGCGCCATCAACACCCTGGCCAACCATACGCGGCTGGCGTTCACCAGCAAGACGCCGGGGCGCACGCAGCACATCAACTTTTTCGAGCTGGGTGACGGCAATTTTCTGGTCGATCTGCCGGGCTACGGTTATGCGCAGGTGCCGCCGGACGTGCAGGCGCACTGGGAACAGTTGCTCGGGCAATACCTGCAAACGCGCGAGGAACTGGCCGGGCTGGTGGTCATCATGGATGCGCGCCATCCGCTCACCGAGCGCGACCAAGGTATGCTGGACTGGTTCGCTCCGACCGGCAAACCCATCCACATCCTGCTCACCAAATCGGACAAGCTGAGCCGTCAGGAGTCCATCAAGACGTTGCGTGAGGTGAAGGCCTTCCTGTCCGATCATTTCCCGTTCTGTTCGGTGCAGTTATTCTCCAGCCTGAAGAAGCAGGGGATGGACGAAGCGGAGGCGGTGATCGGCAAGTGGCTCTACGCCGATGAGGATGCGCCGCCGGTTTGAGGCTGCGCGGTTCGGACAGGCAAAAAAATGCCCCTGAACCAAAGGGGAAAGATTCAGGGGCCAAGGTCTTTACAAGGTAAAGACACCCGCTCAGGGAGGAGAAACGGGAAGCAGCTTTCGCTACTCGCTTGCTCAGACGGGGCTATGCGAAAATAGTTCCATTACTTTACAAAAATATTGGGAATAGCCATGCAGATACTCGGAAAGTACCCTCAATCCAGAATGCGCCGCATGCGGCGCGACCCGTTTTCTCGGGATTTGATGCGAGAGCATGTACTTACATCGTCCGACTTCATCTATCCCGTCTTCGTGCTCGAAGGCAGTAACAGGGTCGAAGACGTGAAGTCCATGCCGGGCGTGCAGCGCAAGACGCTGGACCTGTTGCTCAAGGAGGCTGAGCAATGCGTGAAGCTGGGGGTGCCGGTGATGGCGATCTTCCCGGTGATCGACGCATCACTGAAGAGTCTGGATGCGCGTGAAGCCTATAACCCCAATGGGCTGGTGCCGCGCGTGGTGGCCGAGCTGAAGAAGAACTTCCCCGAACTCGGCGTGATGACCGACATCGCGCTCGATCCTTACACCAGCCACGGACAGGACGGCCTGCTGGATGACACGGGCTATGTGCTGAACGATGAGACCATCGCGGTGCTGCGCAAGCAGGCGCAATGCCATGCCGCCGCCGGGGCCGACATCGTCGCACCGTCGGACATGATGGATGGTCGAATCGGCGAAGTGCGCGCGGCGCTGGATGAGCACAAATACATCTACACGCGCATCATGGCCTATTCGGCCAAATATGCTTCCAGCTTCTATGGCCCGTTCCGCGATGCAGTCGGATCGGCGGCCAACCTCGGCAAGGGCAACAAGTACACCTACCAGATGGACCCGGCCAACTCGGACGAGGCGCTGTGGGAAGTCGGTCTCGACCTGCAAGAGGGCGCGGATATGGTGATGGTGAAGCCGGGCCTGCCCTACCTCGACATCGTGCGGCGCGTGAAAGACGAGTTCAAGGCGCCGACCTTCGTCTATCAGGTGAGCGGCGAATACGCGATGCTGAAGGCGGCAGCGCAGAACGGCTGGCTGAACGAAGAGGCCTGCGTGCTGGAAGCGTTACTGTCGTTCAAGCGCGCCGGTGCGGACGGCATCCTGACCTACTTCGCGCTGGATGCGGCGCGCTGGTTGCAGAAGTGATCATCACCGGGCAGGCGCAATGCCTGCCCTTGTGCAACCCTCCTCAAAATGACCAGCCTGCGGTCATTTCCCAGTAGTTGTCGCGCGTCTCGGGCTGGACGGTCACCCCGCTGTTGTTCACCATGGCAGAGGCGGTGCTGCGCGTGACGGCAATCCCCAAATTCAGCCGGTCGCCAAGCTGATAATCGATCCCCAGTCTGGTGTTTTTCAATTGCTGGTCGAGCAAGGTAGTGGTCTTGCCGGACGAAAAATCGAGTTTCAGGTCGTCGGTTGCCCGCCAGATCAGTCCCAGCGTGTGGGTCTTGTCTGGAAAAGCCAGCAGACTGAACGCTGCTTTGGAGGTGTTGCGCGACCGCTTGATCAGGAAAAGGGCCAGGACTTTTACATTGCGGTCGTACTTGTACTGGTCGTGCGAGCCATACAGGGTCAGGTTCGAACTGAGCTCCTGACTCAAGCCGAAACTGCTCCGGTCTTGCGTCAGGACAAAATTGGATGCGGCGACGGTTTGCGGGTTGGCCGCTTTATACTTGAACGATCCGTAGCCGAGATCAAGCGAGGTTTGCAACTCGCCTTGCCACAGGGTATCGAGCGCAAAGGACAGGCCGCCCTCATTGCCTTTGACCGCGAAAGTGCCGTCGTTGGTCTCGGAGTAGCGGTAGTTGGTTGCCACCAGTTCCAATGCCTGCCAGAAGAGGCCGACACCGGTTTGGCGGGTGTTGC
>JBBIGX010000139.1:0-4224 GCA_037447315.1 Gallionellaceae bacterium
AGATGTCATTCTTCAGGCCGTTGGCCGCTTCATTCTTGATCGGTGCGTTGGTCTTCTTCTGTTTCATACCCGGCTCGAAGCCGCCGCCCTGGATCATGAAATTGTTGATCACGCGATGGAAGATGGTGCCGTCGTAGAAGCCGCTGTTGACGTAGTCGAGGAAGTTCTGCACGGTGGCGGGGGCTTTCTCGGCATCGAGTTGCAGGGTGATGGTACCGTGGTTGGTATGGAGTATTACCATTTTCATTTTTCCTTTGGTTGGGGATGCGGCATGCGCGGGCAGGATGCAGAGTCCGGCCAGCAGGAAGGCGAGGATGAGGCGGGTGAGTTTCATGGCTTACGCGGCTCCTTCATAGACGATCTGCCAGCGGCCATCCCGTTTCATCCAGTACTGGCGCTTGTGCATACGGTTCGAGAAGTTGTTGCTGTCATAGTCCTGCTCGAAATCGACCACGACCAGGTCGGGCTGGGTCGGGTAGGAGAACAGGCTCAAGTTCTCGACCTTGACCTTGATCCAGGTCTTGCCGGAATTGACCAGGCGCTTCTGTTCGGCAAAGGCGCTGCGCGTGACCGCTCCGGTGGAGAAGTTGTCGGCGTAATGCCCGAGGTAGCGTTCGGTGTCGCGGCTCTCCCAGTCATTGCGCCATTGTTCGATGGCGCTCATCAGTGCGTCGCGTTCCTTGGCATCGGATTCGTCCAGCCAGTCCATGCCGTTGGTGATGATGACAGGCGTGGTGCCGGGCGCGATGTTCTGCCCCAGCTTGGTCAGGTCACTGTTGGACAGGACCACGCAGCCGTTGCTGGCGCGCGGCGGGCGGCTGTAGGTGTCGGAGGGGGTGCCGTGCAGCCAGATGCCATAGCCGTTGCGCCCCTGCCGTTTGTCCCATTCATTGGGATAGTCGAGCGGATAGGCCCCCGCACCGTAAAAGTCAGACAGCTTCTGGCGCGGGATGAACCCGTCCACGAAATACACGCCGAGCGGGGTCTTCTGGTCACCTTCGACCAGTTTGTCCGCGCCCTTCTTGCCGACGCTGATGTAGAAGTCGGAGACATAGCGCGGTTCGCCGTTGACGTTCTCATACAGGTACAGCGTGGATTTGCTGGTATCCACCACGATGGCGTGGCGCTGCTTCGGATTGAGGCGCCAAAGGTAGCGCGGTACGGCGATGGGCTGTTGTTGCTGGGCGCGGTGCAGGCGCGCCTGCGCCTCTTCACGCAGATCCTGTATCCGGTCGCGCGGTGCATTCGGGGCATCGCCGAAGTCGCTGATGGGCCGCGCCCGCGCCAGCAGCAGGTCGCCTTTCACCAGTTGCGCCAGCTTGAAGTTCGGATTGATCCTGAGCAGCGAATCGACCTCGTTCATGGCGATGTCGAGCCGGTTCTCGCTAACGGCCCGCAGGCTTTTGACAAGTTGCTGTTCGATGAGGCGCGAATCAGGCTCGGCCGCAGCGACGAGCGCCCAGCCGGCCAGCAACAGCGATGTCGGGAGACGGCTCTGCATCGATCAGTTGGAACTCTGCTCTTCGGCGATCTTCCAGCCGCCGGCAGTCTTTACCCAGACCAGGGTCTTGTTGTTGGCACTCTTGAAATGGCTGGCGTTATAGGTTTGGCGGAAACTGATGTTCGCATGCGTCGCATCAACGATCTCGACCTTGGGGTGGGTGATCTCTACCTTGATCGACTTGGGTTTGCTGATGCGCTCCTTGCGCAGCTTTTCCCATGCGGCACGCGATTCGCCATTGGGCGTCTTGAATTCCGGCGCGTAGAAGGCGAGATAGCGTTTCACATTCTTGGCGGACCAGGCGGCGGCCCAGTCGCGGGTCGCCTGCTGGATCTCGGCGCCGATGTCCGGTGCCGGCGGTGGTGCTTTCGCAGCCGGAGCGGCGGGTGAGGCCGGCTTGGGGGCGGTCTGCACTGTCGGCGCGATCGGGGTGGGAGTAGGAGCGGGGGCCGCGGCAACGACCGCCGCCGCAGGTGCGGCAGGTTGCGGTTTGGCCGGCGCGGCGACGGTCGGCTGAGCCGGTGCGGACTCCGCCAGGGCGGAGGGGGCAGTCTTGGCCTTGGTCGCGCCTTTGCCGAACAGGTCGCGGATCAGTGCCAGCTTGGTCTGGGTGCCGGTGTTGTTCTTGTCCAGTTGCAGTGCGCGGTCATAGGCTAGGCTGGCCATCTTGGCGTAGATGTCGCCCAGGTTCTCGTGGGCGGTGGCGTAACTGGGGTGGGTGCGAATGGCCATCTCCAGCGCGACTTTCGCCTTTTCGTACTGGCCCTGCCCGGCGTACAGTACAGCCAGGTTGTTGTACGGCTCCGGCAGTTCGGGATAGTCGTTGGTCAGCTCGGTGAAAATGGCAATGGCCTCGACCGTATTGCCCTGTTCGTTGACGATCAGACCCTTCAGGAAACGCGCCTGGGCATCCTTCGGCTTGCTGGCCAGCACGCCGTTGACTTTGTCCAAGGCCTGGGTCAGTTGCCCCTGCTTGAACAGTTTGTTCGCGTCCTGGATGTCGTCCGCCAAGGTGTTGCAGCTGGCAGTCAGCAGCAGGCCGATGACCGCCCAAGATGCAAAACGTTTGAATTGTTCCATTTGGTCTTTTTCTTGAGTGGTTTATGAGGCGTAAGTCGTTTCTCCAAACGCACGCGATTCTACCAAATAAGCGTCCCGCATACACGGCTGCCTGCGTCTGCAAGGGGCGACGGGGCACGGGCGGTTTCGGGTAGAATCACGCCACCTTATTGAATCCCCTTGGCGCAGACATGAGCAGCAACACACCCGCACCGGCCCCGGTCTCCAATTTCATCCGCACCATCATCGATGCCGACCTTGCCAGCGGCAAGCATAAACGTATCGCCACCCGTTTCCCGCCCGAGCCGAATGGCTATCTGCACATCGGCCACGCCAAATCCATCTGCCTGAATTTCGGGCTGGCGCAAGATTACCAAGGCACCTGCAATCTGCGTTTCGATGATACCAACCCGGAAAAGGAGAGCGAGGAATACGCCCAGTCCATCCAGGACGACGTACGCTGGCTGGGTTTCCAGTGGAACGGCGAAGTGCGCTGGGCATCAGATTATTTCGATGCGCTGTATGGTTTCGCAGAAGAGCTCATCAACAAGGGGCTGGCGTATGTCGACGACCTGACGCCGGAGCAGATGCGCGAATATCGCGGTACGCTGACCGAGCCGGGCAGGAACAGTCCCAACCGCGACCGCGCGCCGGCCGAAAACCTCGACCTGTTCCGACGCATGAAGGCGGGCGAGTTCGCCGACGGCGCGATGGTGCTGCGCGCCAAGATCGACATGGCCTCGCCCAACATCAACCTGCGCGACCCGGTGATCTACCGCATCCGCCGCGCGCACCACATCCGCACCGGCGACAAGTGGTGCATCTACCCGATGTACGACTACACCCATTGCATCTCCGACGCGCTGGAAGGCATCACCCATTCCATCTGCACGCTGGAGTTCGAGGACCATCGCCCGCTGTACGACTGGGTGCTGGACAACATCACCATCCCCTGCCATCCGCGCCAGTACGAGTTCTCGCGGCTGGAGCTGCACTACACCATTACCAGCAAGCGCAAGCTGCTGCAACTGGTGAACGAGAAGAAGGTGAGCGGCTGGGACGATCCGCGCATGCCCACCATCAGCGGCATGCGCCGTCGCGGCTACACGCCGGAAGGCATCCGCGAATTCGCCAAACGCATCGGCGTCTCCAAGAGTGCGAACAATGTGGACTTGGCCGTGCTGGAAGGCGCGATCCGCGAAGACCTGGAAGCGCGCGCCCCGCGCGTGATGGCCATCATCGATCCGCTCAAGGTCACGATCACCAATGCCGACGGCGCGCAGACGCGCGAAGCCGATTTTCATCCGCAGCATCCCGAGTTCGGCAGTCGTGTGGTGCCATTCTCCAGCGAGCTGTTCATTGAGGCGGAAGACTTCGCCGAGGTTCCGCCGCCTGGCTGGAAGCGCCTCACGCTGGGCGGTGAAGTGCGCCTGCGTCACAGCTATGTGATGCGTTGCGACGAGGTGGTGAAGGATGCTTCCGGCAAGGTCATCGAACTGAAGTGCAGCATCGACCACGACACGCTGGGCAAAAACCCGGAAGGCCGCAAGGTGAAAGGCGTCATCCACTTCCTGTCGCGGCAGCACGCGCTGCCCGCCGAGATCCGCCTGTACGACCGTCTGTTCACCGTACCCAAGCCGGATGGCGACAAGGATGTGGACTTC
>JBBIGX010000140.1:0-4214 GCA_037447315.1 Gallionellaceae bacterium
CACCGCCGGGCTATCGGATGATGCCGCCGCCCAGACAGATGTCGCCGTCATAAGCCACGACCGACTGGCCCGGCGTTACCGCCCATTGCGCCTCCTCGAAGGAAAAGCGGGCGGCGGTGTCGGTCAGTATGATGCGGCAGGCGGCATCCTGCTGACGGTAGCGCGTCTTGGCGGTATAGCTGCGTGTGGTGTCGGGAGCCCTCCCGCTGATCCAGTGCATGTCCAGCGCATCCAGTTGCGGCTTGAGCAGGGCAGGATGGCCATGCCCCTGCACCACGATCAGGCGGTTATTGGCCATGTCCTTGCCCGCAACGAACCAGGGTTCGCCTGACGAATCCTTGCCGCCACCGATGCCCAGGCCCTGGCGCTGGCCGTAGGTGTAGAACGACAGGCCCATGTGTTGCCCCATCACCTTGCCTTCCGGCGTGACCATGTCGCCCGGCTTGGTCGGCAGGTAGCGGTTGAGGAACTCGCGGAACGGCCGCTCGCCGATGAAGCAGATGCCGGTGCTGTCTTTCTTCGCGGCGTTGGAAAGATTATGCTGGCGCGCGATCTCGCGCACTTTCGATTTCGGGATGTCGCCCAGCGGGAACATCGACTTCGACAGCTGGTGCTGGTTCAGCCGGTGCAGGAAGTAGCTCTGGTCCTTGCTGTCGTCGTCCGCCTTCAATAGCTGGAACAACCCGTCTTGCTCGCGTACCTTGGCATAGTGGCCGGTGGCGATCTTGTCCGCGCCAAGCCGGATGGCATGGTCGAGGAAAGCCTTGAACTTGATCTCGGAGTTGCACAGGATGTCCGGATTCGGTGTGCGACCAGCCTCATATTCGCGCAGGAAATAACTGAACACGCGGTCCTTGTATTCCTTGGCGAAATTCACCGCCTCGATGGGGATGCCGATGGTGTCGGCCACGGCGACCGCGTCGATCAGGTCCTGGCGCGAGGAGCAGTATTCGCTGTCGTCATCGTCCTCCCAGTTCTTCATGAACAGGCCGATGACCTCATAGCCCTGTTCCTTGAGCAGGAGCGCGGTGACGGAAGAATCGACGCCGCCGGACATGCCGACGACGACGCAGCCTTTACTCATAGTGCGTGATGAGGTCGAGCGGATAGCGCTTGCCGGCGAGGTAATCTTCCATGCAGCGCAGAATGAGCGGGCTACGGTGGCGTTCTTGCGTGGCGCGGATCTCGTCCGGCGTCATCCACACCGCACGCAGGATGCCCTTGTCCAGCTGGCGCTCGGGATGGTGCTTGAGCAGCTTGCCGCCGAAGGCGAAGCGCAGGTAGGTGATGTCGGATTTGACCGAGTGCCAGCGATAGACGCCGATGAGGTATTGCGGCTCGAAATCATATGCCGACTCTTCCAGCACCTCGCGCACCGCACCGGCGGCCAGTGTCTCGTTCGGTTCCCAGTGACCGGCGGGCTGGTTGAAGCGGATGCCCTGTTCGGTTTCTTCCTCGACCAGCAGGAATTTGCCGTCCTGTTCGAGGACGGCAGCGACGGTTGTGTGGGGCTTCCAGACCATGGGCATGACCTCAGAAATGAATGAAGGCAGGGATGCCTGCCTTCCGAATGTGGTGCCGGGGGAGGGACTCGAACCCTCACGCCTTGCGGCACCGGATTTTGAGTCCGGCACGTCTACCAGTTCCATCACCCCGGCGTATCCCGTAAGCCATTGAGTCGGCCGCGGAAAGGCGCGCATTATCCATGAAAGCCCCTGTCGCATCAACTACAATGCACGCCTTTGCATCCGTATCGCTCGGTTTTATCCATGCTCACCCAGGATTTCGATTTCGACCTGCCGCCACACTTGATCGCCCAGCATCCGCCCGAGAAGCGTGGGGCGAGCCGTCTGTTGCATGTCGCCCCCTCCGGCATCGTCGATCGCATGTTCGCCGATCTGCCCGGCCTGTTGCGGCAGCACGATGTGCTGGTGCTCAACGATACGCGCGTACTCAAGGCGCGTTTGTTCGGGAAGAAGGCCACGGGCGGAGAGGTCGAGGTGATGGTGGAGCGCGTGCTGGGCGCACACGAAGTATTAGCCAAGGTGCGCGCCAGCAAGACGCCCAAACCGGGGAGTCGATTCGTTGTCGCCGGGGCCGTGACGGTCGAGGTTCTGGGGCGCGAGGACGAGTTTTTCCATCTGCGCTTCGCGGGTGAGGCCAGTGTGGATGAGGTGCTGGAGCGTCATGGCAAGCTGCCGCTGCCTCCTTACATCACGCATGCGGCAGGCGAAGAGGACGAGGAGCGTTACCAGACCGTGTTTGCACGCGAGCAGGGCGCGGTGGCTGCCCCCACCGCTGGCTTGCATTTCGACGAAACGATGCTGGCGACGCTTCGTGCAAAAGGTGTGGCGATTGCCTATGTCACGCTGCATGTCGGCGCCGGCACCTTCCAGCCGGTGCGCGCCGCGCAGGTGAAGGACCACAAGATGCACCGCGAACGTTATGCCGTGCCGCAGGCGACCGTGGAGGCGATCGCGGCGGGCAGAGCGAAGGGCGGGCGTGTGGTGTGTGTGGGCACCACCAGCCTGCGCGCACTGGAGAGTGCGGCCGGCGGCGGCGAGCTGAAAGCCGGTGCGGGCGAGACGGACATCTTCATCACGCCTGGCTACCGCTTCAAGGTGGTGGACGTGCTGCTCACCAATTTCCACTTGCCGCGCTCCACGCTGCTGATGCTGGTATGCGCCTTCGGCGGGACGGAGCGCCTGTTCGCTGCCTATCGCCATGCCATGGCGCAGGAATACCGCTTCTTCAGCTATGGGGATGCGATGTTAATCGAAAGGGAATGATGAAATTCACGCTGCACAACACCTCCGGTGCCGCACGACGTGCCACGCTCGAACTGGCGCACGGCAAGGTCGAGACCCCGGCCTTCATGCCGGTAGGCACCTATGGCACGGTCAAGGCCATGTCGCCGCAGGAGCTGAAAGATATCGGCGCGCACATCGTGCTGGGCAATACCTTCCACCTGTGGCTCAGGCCGGGGCTGGAAGTGATCGCCGCGCACGGCGGGTTGCACAAGTTCATGGGCTGGGACGGTCCCATCCTCACCGACTCCGGCGGCTTCCAGGTGTTCAGTCTGGGCGAGCTGCGCAAGATCACCGGCGGCGGGGTGGAATTCCGTTCGCCCGTCAACGGCGACAAATGTTTCCTCTCGCCGGAGGAATCCATGCGCATCCAGAAGGCGCTCAATTCCGACATCGTGATGATCTTCGATGAATGCACGCCTTATCCGGCCGACGAGCAGGCGGCGGGCGTGTCGATGCGTCTGTCGCTGGATTGGGCGGAGCGCTCGAAGCGCGCACACGAAGGTAATCCGAATGCGTTGTTCGGCATCGTGCAGGGCGGCATGCACGAGCACCTGCGCGACGAATCGCTGCGCGAACTGAAGAACATTGACTTCGACGGCTTCGCCATCGGCGGCCTGTCGGTGGGCGAACCCAAGGAAGACATGCTGCGCATCCTGGCACATACCGCGCCGCAGATGCCTTCGGACAAGCCGCGTTACCTGATGGGCGTGGGTACGCCGGAAGACCTGGTGGATGCGGTGGGCATGGGCATCGACATGTTCGACTGCGTGATGCCCACGCGCAACGCGCGCAACGGCCACCTGTTCACCCGTAACGGCGATGTGCGCATCAAGAATTCGCAGCACCGCATGGATACGCGGCCGCTCGACCCGCAGTGCACCTGTTACACCTGCCGCAATTTCAGCCGCGCCTACCTGCACCATTTGCACCGGCTGGGCGAGATCCTCGGCGCGCGCCTCAACACCCTCCACAACCTGCATTACTACCAGGAGTTGATGCGCGGCATCCGCGCCGCCATCGAAGCCGGGCGCTATGACGAATTCGTGGCGTCGTTCCATGCGGCGCGCGCGCGTGGCGGGGAGCCGGGGTAACCGAACCGTCATGCCTTCCGTGCTAGAATGCGCGCCTTGTTTTTAGTCACCCGGCATAACTTTCTGGAGAGTATGAAATGACTTCGATCAGCGAACTGTTTATCAGCAACGCCTATGCGGAAGGCGCGCCCGCCCCACAGGGCGGCGGTTTCATGGAGTTCCTGCCCCTGATCGCGCTGTTGCTGGTGTTCTACTTCCTCATCCTGCGCCCGCAGCAGAAGCGTGCCAAGGAGCATGCGGCGATGGTGTCCGCGCTGCAGAAGGGCGATGAGGTGGTGACCGTGGGCGGCGTGCTGGGCAAGGTGACCAAGGT
>JBBIGX010000141.1:0-4212 GCA_037447315.1 Gallionellaceae bacterium
GTGGCGTGTACAGCACAGGCTGGTCGGCCATCAGTTCGGCGAGTTTGTCGTCCAGCTCTGCGATGGGGAAGGCGGCATCGAAGCCGAATTTCTCCGCTGCCGCATCGGGGCCGTAGCGGAAGCCGTCCCACACTTCTCGTTCAGCATCCTTGTCGCGGCAAAACAGCACGGATTGCATCTTCTCGCCCGCGATCAGCACCAGCACCGCTTCCGGTTCCGGGAAGCCGCTGAGGTAATGGAAATGACTGTCGTGGCGATAGTCGTAATGCGTGTCGGCGTTGCGCGCCACTTCGGGCGCGGTGGGGATGACCGCGATGCCGTGCTCCATCTTTTCCATGAGACGGTGACGTCGCTGCGGGTAGGGGCGGGTGTCAGGCATGGCCGGGATTGTGCGTCGAGCCCAGCATCTTGTCGAGTTCAGCCAGCCGTTGCGGCGTGCCGATGTCCATCCACAAGCCGCGATGGTGTTCGCCACTGACGCGGCCCTGTGCAATCCATTCGCGCAGCAGCGGGGCCAGCGGAGCCTTGGTGCCGTGTGCAATGCTGGCAAACAGCGCGGGTTTGTAGAGGCCGATGCCGCTGAAAGTCAGCGATGCGTGAAGGGGGAAGAGGGAAGGGGAAAGGGGTTGAACGCGGCCATCTTGAAAACCAAAGTCGCCTTCGGGGTTGTGCGCGGGGTTGTCCACCAGCACCAGGTGTGCGAAGTCGGCGTTGTTCGCTAAAGCGGCTGCGCGCTGTGGCAGGTGGGTAAAATCATAATCGCAATACACATCGCCGTTGACCACGGCGAACGGCGCATCACCGAGCAGGTGCAGGGCATGGGCGATGCCGCCGGCCGTCTCCAGTGCCGTGCCTTCGTCGGAATAGCGGATGCGCGCGCCATAGCGGCTGCCGTTCCCCAAGGCTTGTTCGATCTGGAGGCCGAGGTGGGCGTGGTTGATGACGATGTCGCGGATGCCGGCAGCGACCAGGCGCTCGATGTGCCAGACGATGAGCGGCTTGCCGCCCGCCTGCAGCAGCGGTTTGGGGATGTGATCCGTGAGCGGGCGCATGCGCTCGCCACGCCCGGCGGCGAGGATCATGGCATGCATCAGAAGCTGTACCCTTCGGTGATGGCTTGCGGGTGCAGTTCTTCCAGCAACACCTGCAGCGGCTTGAGGTCGATGTAGCGCGCACAGGCGCGGTAGAGGTATTCGAACACCAGCGGCATGTCCTTGAGGTAGCCGTCCTTGCCGTCGCGGTGACACAGGCGGGCGAAGATGCCGAGCACCTTGATGTGGCGCTGCACACCCATCCATTCGTAGTCGCGGTAGAAGTCGCCGAAATCCTTGCGTACCGGCAGGCCCACCTTGCGCGCCTTCTCCCAGTAGCGGATCAGCCAGTCCATCACTTCCGCCTCCTCCCACTTGATGTAGGCATCCTTGAACAGCGAGGCGAGGTCGTAGGTGATGGGGCCGTATACCGCGTCCTGGAAGTCGAGGATGCCGGGATTGTTGTCTGTGACGGCCATCAGGTTGCGCGAGTGGTAGTCGCGATGGACATACACGCAGGGCTGGGCCAGATTGTTGGCGAGGATGCGCTGGAACACCTCTTCCAGTTTGGCGCGCTGTTTGTCGGAGAGTGTTACGCCGAGATGTTTCGTGACATACCATTCCGGGAACAGGTTCAGCTCGCGGCGCAGCAACGCTTCGTCGTAGGGCGGCAGCTCGTCCGGTCTGGAGGCGAGCTGGATCTTGATCAGGGCGTCGGTGGCCGCGCCGTAAAGTTGTTTGGCGTTGCCCGCATTCAGGGCTTGCAGATAGGTGGTGTTGCCGAGGTCGGACAGCAGCAGGAAGCCTTGCTGCAAGTCTTGGGCATAGACATGCGGCACATGGGTGCCGGCATCCTCGAACAGCTTGCCGATGTGCAGGAAGGGCGCGCAATTCTCATGCTGCGGCGGTGCATCCATGACGATCTTCGTGCTGCCGTCGGCAAAGGTCGCGCGGAAGTAGCGGCGGAAGCTGGCGTCGGCGGAGGCGATGGAAATGGAAAACGATTCGTGGGGATACAGGGTGGAAAGCCAGTCGGTGAGCTGCTGTTGACGTTGCATCGGATTGCCTTGGTAGGGGTTTTGTGCGATTTTAGCACCTTAATTTGACCGACCCGCCCATGCGTTTCCGTTCGCGCCTGCCTGCCCTTTTGTTCGTCCTGCCTTGGCTGGCGGTCGCCGAGACGTTGCCGTTGAAGCTGGACCGCACCTTCAAGCGCTTGCCGCCCGTGGATGAGCCGGGCGTAGCCTTCATCAGCGCGCAACGCATGGTAGCGCAACAGGGTGAACGGCTGGAGGCGAGCGGTGAAGTCGAGTTGCGGCAGGAAGGCCGGCTGGTGAAGGCGGATCACCTGCTGTATGAACAGGACAAGCGGAATGTCTTTGCTGATGGCAACGTGAGCATCCTGCAGGGGGCGACGCAGGTGAGCGGCCCCAGCCTGCGCATGAACCTCGATCTCGATACCGGAGAACTGGCGCAGCCCCGGTTCGTGTTCGGTGACAACGCGGCGCGCGGCAATGCCGAGGTGATGGTGCTGGACGGGCGCAGCCGTTACACCTTCCGTTCCGCTGCTTACACCACCTGCCCCGCGGGAACGACGATTGGCTGTTGCGCATGAGCCGGCTGGAGATCGACCGCGAGGCGCAGGTGGGGGAAGCCTACAACGCGCGCATCGTGTTCAAGGGTGTGCCGCTGCTGTATACGCCGTGGATGGACTTCGCACTGAACGACGACAAGCGTTCGGGTTTTCTCGGCCCCACTTTTGGCAGCACCAACTCCGGCGGCAGCGAGATCACCTTGCCGTATTTCTGGAACATCGCGCCCAATTTCGACGCGACGTTCTCGCCGCGTTTCATCAGCAAGCGCGGCACGCAGTTCAACAACGAGTTCCGTTATCTGCAGCCGCGCTACAGCGGGGAGGTGGAGGTGGACGTGCTACCCGGGGATCGCATCAGCGGGCTGGACCGCTCCCATTTCGCCTTGCGTCATCGGCAGGCCTTGGGCCAAGGATTCTCTGCGGGAGTAAATGTCAATGTGGTGTCGGATGATGCCTATTACCGCGATCTTGCAGGCTCGGTGAGCGGCACGTCGCAGGCCAACCTGTTGCGCGAAGGCGTGCTGAACTATGCCGGCAACGGCTGGTCGGCCATGGCGCGGGTGCAGCGCTACCAGACCCTGCAGGATCCACTGGCACCGGTCGCCGTACCCTATCGCCGGCAGCCGCAGGTCATGGTGAATACCGTCCAGATGGTGGCCGACAGCACGTTCATGCTGGCCGGAGAATATGTGGACTATCGCCATCCGTCGCTGGTCAATGGGCAGCGGCTCGTGCTCTATCCCTCGTTCAGTTATGCGCTGGTGAACGAGCCCGGTTATTTCCTGACGCCCAAACTGGGAGTGCATTACAGCAGCTATGCGATGGGCGAGCATAACGGCGGCAACCTGCCCGATGCCACGCGCACCGTGCCGATCTTCAGCCTGGACGGCGGGCTGGTGTTCGAGCGCAACGATTCCTTCCTCGGCAACGCCTACATGCAGACGCTGGAGCCGCGCGCCTATTACGTGCGCATCCCCTACCGCGACCAGTCGCTGTTGCCGAACTTCGATTCCGCGCATGCGCCGTTCAGTTTCAGCCAGATGTTCACCGAGAACCGCTTCCTTGGTAGCGATCGCATCGGCGATGCTGACATGTTGACGCTGGCGCTGACCTCGCGCGTGATCAACGACGCGGACGGCA
The DNA here is from genome assembly GCA_037447315.1 of Gallionellaceae bacterium. GTDB lineage: Bacteria > Pseudomonadota > Gammaproteobacteria > Burkholderiales > Gallionellaceae > Sideroxyarcus. Next base: position 3,766 of record JBBIGX010000141.1, read on the forward strand.
CGGAGCGGTTGCGCGTGGCGATGGCCGAGCGCTTCACCTTCCAGGCGCCGCAGGTGAACCTGGTTACCCCCTCCGACAACAACACGCGTTCCGACATCCTGTTGATGCTGGGCGGGCGGATGACGCAGGCGTGGCGGCTGGACAGCCAGCTACAGTACAACCCGAACCAGGCATACACCCATTCCTACAGCGCGGCGGCCCGTTACAACCCGGAAGCCGGCAAGCTGCTCAACCTGGGCTATCGCTATACGCGCGACACCCTGCGCCAGATGGATGTCTCGGCGCAGTGGCCGTTGTTCGGCCGCTGGCACGGGGTGGGGCGGTTCAACTATTCGTTGCAGGACGAGCGCGTTCTGGAGGCGCTGGGCGGGCTCGAGTATAATGCCGCGTGTTGGGCGCTGCGCCTAGTGGTGCAAAGCTTCGCCACCGCGACCGATGAGCGCACCA
>JBBIGX010000142.1:0-4203 GCA_037447315.1 Gallionellaceae bacterium
CGGCACGGACATCGCGATGCGGGTGGTGCGGGGGGGGCTGGCCGGGGTCGTGATTGGGGTGGCGCTGGCCTGGGGGCTGCGGCGCAGGTTCCCGCAGCGTTCCATGTTGGCGACGCTGGTGCTCCTGACGATGCTCGCCGGCATCGTCGCCGATCTTGCCACCGTCTACCATGTGCTCGGCACCGACAAGGTCGGGCAGGACGTGCTCTACCTTTCGCTGAAATCCATCCGCACCGGTCTCATCATCGGCACGGTGACCACGCTGGTGACGTTGCCGCTGGCCTTGTTCCTCGGCGTGGCGGCGGGCTACTTCCGTGGCTGGGTGGACGATGTCATCCAGTATGTCTACACCGTGCTGAGTTCCATCCCGAGCGTGTTGCTGATCGCGGCGGCGGTGCTGATGATGCAGGTCACCATCGACATGCACCCCGAGTGGTTCGACACCTCCGCCGCGCGCGCCGACCTGCGGCTGGTCGCGCTCTGCCTGATCCTTGGCCTGACCAGCTGGACCGGGCTGTGCCGCCTGCTGCGCGGCGAGACGCTGAAACTGCGCGAGATGGAGTACATCCAGGCGGCGCAGGCGTTCGGGGTGTCCTCGCTGCGCATCCTCACCCGCCACATCATGCCCAATGTGATGCATATCGTGCTCATCGCGCTGGTGATGGATTTCTCCGCACTGGTGCTGGCCGAAGCGGTGCTGTCCTATGTGGGGGTGGGCGTCGATCCCTCGATGATCTCCTTCGGCACCATGATCAATGCGGCGCGCCTGGAGCTCGGGCGCGAGCCGGTGGTGTGGTGGGCGCTGGCCGCCGCCTTCGGCTTCATGCTGGTGCTGGTGCTGGCGGCGAACCTGTTCGCCGATGCGGTGCGGGACGCGTTCGACCCGAGGTTGAACCGGACGGAGGGCAAGGCATGAGTGCGTTGCTCAAGGTGGAGCATCTCGTGACGCGCCTGAGCGATGGCGCGCCCATCGTCGATGGTATCTCGTTCGAGATCGCGGCGGGCGAGACGTTCGCGCTGCTGGGCGAGTCGGGTTGCGGCAAGTCGATGACGGCGTTGTCGCTGCTGAGGCTGTTGCCGGATGTAGTGGCGAACACCGGCGGGCGGGCGGTGATGATGGGTACGGACCTGTTCGCCTTGCCGGAGCATGAGATGTGCGATGTGCGCGGCGGGAAGTTGGCGATGATCTTCCAGGAGCCTGGGCTGAGTCTGAACCCGGTGATGACGGTGGGCGCGCAGATCGCGGAGGTGCTGGCCTTGCATCATGGCCTCGACGGGAAGGCGGCGACCAGGCGCTGTATCGCGCTGCTCGATCAGGTCGGCATACCCGATGCGGCACGGCGCGTGCATGAATATCCGTTCCAGCTTTCCGGCGGCATGAAACAGCGCGTGATGATCGCCATGGCGCTGGCCGGGGATCCCAAATTGCTCATCGCGGACGAACCGACCACCGCGCTGGACGTGACGATACAGGCGCAGGTGCTGCAGTTGCTGCGCGAGACGCAACGGGAGCGTGGCATGGCGATGCTGCTCATCACCCACGACTTGGGCGTGGTGGCAGAGAATGCGCATCGCGTGGGCGTGATGTATGCCGGGGAGATCGTGGAGACGGCTTCGAGCCGTGCGTTGTTCGACCGGCCTTTGCATCCCTATACCCGCAAGTTGCTGGCGGCGATGCCGGAAAGCGGGCAGCGCAACCGCGGCTTGCAGGCGATCGCCGGCAACGTGCCGGGCTTGGGGAGCGTGATCGCCGGTTGCCGTTTTGCCGCGCGCTGCGACCGTGCCTGGGAGCTGTGTCGCGAACAGGCGCCGGATTGGGTGGAAACGCCGGCTGGCGGGGTGCGTTGCCATCTGTATCGCGAGTCCTCGGCGGTGAGTGCCAGGAAGCCGGACGAGGACCGGGTGAGCCGCACCGGACGTTATTCCATCCTCAATCCTGCGCATGTCCCGGAGGGCAAGGGGCAGGTTCTGGTCGAGATCGAGTCGATGCGGGTGCATTTCCCGATACGCAAAGGCCTGTTACAGCGCACGGTCGGGTACGTGAAGGCGGTGGATGATGTCTCGCTGTCCATTCCGCGCAGTCATACGCTGGCGCTGGTCGGCGAATCGGGTTGCGGCAAGAGCACGTTAGGCAAAAGCTTGCAGGGGCTGATCCCGATGACTTCGGGGCATATCCGCTTCGCCGGACGCGAGCGGGGGACAGGCGAAGCGCGGGCTTCGATCCAGATGGTGTTCCAGGATCCGTATGCTTCGCTCAACCCGAAGATGCGCGTGGCCGAGATCCTGGAAGAAGGGATGACGGCGCTGAACATCGGCGGCGACCGCGCGGCGCGGCAGGCGCACATCGACGGCTTGCTGACCAAGGTGGGATTGGCGCGCGAGGCCAAGTGGCGCTATCCGCATGAGTTCTCCGGCGGCCAGCGCCAGCGTATCGCCATCGCGCGCGCGCTGGCCGTGTCGCCGCAGTTGCTGATCTGCGACGAGCCGACTTCGGCGCTGGATGTGTCGGTGCAGGCGCAGATACTCAATCTGTTGCGCGAACTGCAGCAGGAGCTGGGGCTGAGCTATCTGTTCATCACCCACAATCTGGCGGTGGTGGAATACCTCGCGCACGAGGTGTGCGTGATGTACCTCGGGCGCATCGTTGAACGCGGGACGGTGGAAGAGGTGATGCGTTCGCCGAAACATCCTTACACGCAGGCTTTGCTGTCGGCAGTGCCGCGCATCGACGGTGCGGGCCGGGAATATGTCAGGCTGGAAGGCGAGTTGCCGTCACCGGCGAATCCGCCTGCGGGCTGTCATTTCGCGCCGCGCTGTCCGCGCGTGATGGCGGTCTGTCGCGAGGTTTATCCGGCCGGGGTGCAGGTGGGCGGCGGGCAGGTCGTGAGCTGCCATCTGTTCCGCCGCGATTAGCGGTCAGCGCGCGTAACGGGTGCGCAGCTCATGCTGCGCGGTGCCGCGTTTGACAGCCTTCCGGGCCTTGCTCTTGTTGCGGGCGATGCGGCGTGAGTTGCCGGGGAGGATGGTGAATTTCTGGCCGACACGCAGGCGGTGGCTGCCGTTGTTCATGGCGATCAGAGTGCGCTGGCTGACGCCGAACTTGCGCGCGATGCCGGAAATGGTGTCACCCCTGCGTACCACATATCTGAAACCGGCCATCTCCTGCACGGCCGTGGCGTGCAGGTTGAAAGGTGAGAACTCATCTTCCGTTTCCTCATCGCCAGCGGGAACCAGCAGGGTCTGGCCGTTGCTCAGCGTAGCATATCTGGAGAGACCGTTCGCGGCGCGCAACTGCTCGAAGGTCATGCCGAAGCGTTCCGCGATGTCGGCGAACGATTCCCCTTTTTCGGATTGGTAGGCGCGCCAGGATACCAGGCGCTGGTCGCTGTTCTCCAGGTTGCGGCGGAACACCTCGACCTTGTCCACCGGCAACAGCAAGACTTCGGCCTGGTCGTGCAGGATCACAGGTCGATTGTGGCCGGGATTCAGTGCCAGGAATTCCTCCATCGGAACTTCCGCCAACTCGGCGGCCACTTTCACGTCCATCGGTTTCGATGGCGTTACGGCGGCGAAATAGGGCCGGTTCGGGATGGGGTGCAGAGTGAGACCGAACCGCCCGGGATCGCTGACGATGTTCTTCACGGCGAGCAGCTTGGGTACGTAGTTCTGCGTCTCGCGCGGCATCCTCAGATGGGCGTAATCGGTCGGCTTGCCGCGCCTGCGGTTGTTGGCCTGCGCACGGGCGACCGCATTCTCGCCCCAGTTGTAAGCGGCCAGTGCCAGTTCCCAGTCGCCGAACTGTTTGTGCAGCTTCTCCAGGTAATCCAGTGCGCCGTTGGTGGCGCCGATGATGTCGCGCCGGCCGTCGTACCACCAGTTCTGCTCCATGCCGAAGTGCTTGCCGGTTGAGGGGATGAACTGCCAGATGCCGGAAGCGCTGGCAACCGAATTGGCGCCGGGATTGAAGGCGCTCTCGATGATGGGCAGCAGTGCGATCTCGGTCGGCATGCCGCGGCGCTCGACTTCCTCCACGATGTAGTAGAGATAGCGGCTGGCCCGTTCGCTCATGCGCAGCACATAGTCCGGATGGCTGGCATACCACTTCTCATGGCGCTGGATGAGTTTGCTGTTCAGCGGTTTCATGGCGAAACCGTTGCGGATACGTTGCCATACGTCTTCCTCCGGCAGGGCGGAGAGTTCGGG
>JBBIGX010000143.1:0-4153 GCA_037447315.1 Gallionellaceae bacterium
AGCCCAGCGACCGCGTTGCCATCATCGCCATCGATGATGCCAGCATCGCCAATCTCGGCCGCTGGCCGTGGCCGCGCGAGATCCATGCCAAACTGCTGGATGTGCTGGCAGAAGGCAAGCCGAAGGTGGTCGGACATACCGCGCTGTTTTTCGAGCCACAGGTGGATGCCGGCCTCGATTACATCCTGAACATCGCCGCCGTGCTGGAGCAGACCAATCTGGCGCAGACCCATCCCGAGCAGTGGCAGGAACTGCAAGGTCTGGTGCAGGAAGCGCTGCTGCATCTGGACAATGACCAGAAGCTGGCCGAGAGCATGGGCAGGATACAGAACGTGCTGCTGGGGATGTATTTCGAGCTGGGTGAGCCGCAGGGCAAGCCGGATGCGCCCTTGCCCGATTACGTACTGAAGAACAATCTGCTGAGCGTGCAGGGCGGGGCAGAAGCCGCTTATCCGGTGCCGGCACTCAATGTCCTGGTGCCCATTCCGTTGCTGGGTCAGCAGGCACTGGCACTGGGGCATCTGAATGTCACGCCGGATGTCGACGGGGCGGTTCGCACCGAACCGCTGGTGGTGAGTTACTACGACCAGTTCTATCCTTCGTTGTCGTTGATGCTCGCGGCCAAGAGCCTGAATCTGGGGCCGCAGGATGTGCAGGTCTCGCTGGGCGAAGGCGTGCGGCTGGGCAACCTGAAGATAGCCACCGATCGGGCGCTGCGCATGAACACCTATTTCTATGCCGACCAAGGCGGGCGGCCGGCATTCCAGATCGATTCCTTCTACGATGTCATCACCGGCAAGATCCCGGCGGAAAAATATCGTGACAAGATCGTGCTAATCGGCGCCACGGCGGCGGGCGTCGGTTCGGTGCAGGTGACGCCGGTGTCGGCCGTGACACCGCCGGTGGTGACGCTGGCGCATTCCGTATCGAGCATCCTGCAGCAGGATTTCTTCGTTGTGCCGGCTTGGGGGATGTGGGCCGAGATGGGGGCCTTTGCCTTGATTGCGCTTTATCTGATCGTGCTGCTGCCGCGCCTAGGGGCCGGGCTGGGGGCGGCAATCACGGGGACGTTGTTCGTGGCCTTGCTGGCCGTGCATTTCGTGCTGATGACGACGCAGGCGATGTGGCTGCAGCTGATGTTGCCGGCTACGCTGCTGCTGGTCGGACATCTGCTGCTGACCACCAAGCGCTTCCTGGTGACCGAGAAGGGCAAGGAAAAATCCGATGCCGAATCGGCGGAGAGCAATCGCATGCTGGGTCTGGCGTTCCAGGGGCAGGGGCAACTGGACATGGCGTTCGACAAGTTGCGCAAGGTGCCGATGGATGACAGCCTGATGGATGTGCTCTATAACCTCGGTCTCGATTTCGAGCGCAAGCGCCAGTTCAACAAGGCCGAGGCGGTGTTCAAGTATATGGCCGACTACAACCCGAAGTTCCGCGATCTGGAGCAACGCATCAGCCAGGCCAAGATGATGTCGGAGACCATCATCCTCGGCGGCAGTTCGGGGCGCAGCAACGACAGCACGATGAAGCTGGATCAGGCAGGTATCGCCAAGCCGATGCTGGGACGCTACCAGATCGAGAAGGAACTCGGCAAAGGGGCGATGGGCGTGGTGTATCTCGGCAAGGATCCGAAGATCGGCCGTGTCGTGGCGATCAAGACCATGGCCCTGTCGCAGGAGTTCGAGGCGGACGAGCTGGAAGACGTCAAAGCACGTTTTTTCCGCGAGGCCGAGACGGCCGGACGCCTGAATCACCCGAACATCGTCACCATGTACGATGCCGGCGAAGAGCACGATCTGGCCTATATCGCGATGGAATTCCTCAAGGGCAAGGATCTGGTCGCCCATACCAAACCGGACAATCTGCTGCCGTTGCCCAAGGTGCTGTCCATCGTGGCGCGCGTGGCCGATGCGCTGGGCTACGCACACGGATTGAACGTGGTGCATCGCGACATCAAGCCGGCCAACATCATGTATGACGCGGAGAGCGATACGGTGAAAGTCACCGACTTCGGCATCGCGCGCATCACCGATTCATCCAAGACAAAGACCGGCATGGTGCTGGGTACGCCTTCCTACATGTCGCCCGAGCAACTGTCCGGCGCCAAGATCGAAGGGCACTCCGACCTGTTCTCGCTGGGCGTGAGTCTGTATCAACTGGCCTGTGGTAAGCTTCCTTTCGAGGGGGATTCCATGGCGCAACTGATGTTCCGCATCGCCAACGAGCCGCCCAGGGATATCCTGAGTGTCAGGCCGGATATCCCGCCGTGCGTGGTCGCCATCATCAACAAGGCGCTGGCGAAGAAAGTGGAAGACCGTTACGAGAGTGGCGCTGCGATGGCGGAAGCAATCCGTCAATGTGCCTCGACGTTGCAGTGATCGACAGGGGGCACGAGTGAATCTGAACCAAGCGCTGGAGATCGTCGGGCAGACCCACCCCGGCATGGTGCGTTCCCATAACGAGGACAGTATCACCTTCGATATTGACCATGGCCTCGCGGTGCTGGCAGATGGCATGGGAGGCTATAACGCGGGCGAGGTCGCCAGCGGCATCGCCGTGTCTGTGCTGGCGAGCGAGGTGCGGCACCGTCTCGAGTCGGTGCGGCCCGAGCAGAAGGAAGCGGGCAGTGATGAAGAGGTGGGGGTCGCCGTGCTGCGCGACAATGTGAAGAAAGCCAACCTGTCCATCTACAACGCAGCCCAGAGCCAGCCCCAGTATGCCGGCATGGGAACGACCATCGTCGCCGGTTTGTTCTATGACGACCGCGTGGCGGTGGCGCATGTCGGCGATTCGCGCATGTATCGTCTGCGCGGCGAGACGTTCGAGACGATGACGCGTGACCATTCGCTGCTGCAGGAGCAGATCGACAGCGGTGTCATCAGCAAGGAACTGGCGCGCCTGTCCAAGAACAAGAACCTGGTGACGCGCGCCGTCGGTATTGATGCCGATGTGCAACCGGAAGTGCATGTGTATGACGTCGAAGTGGGGGACATCTACCTCTTCTGCTCCGACGGATTGAATGACATGGTGGAAGACGAAGACATCAGCGCGACGCTGCAGATGCTGCAGGGCAATCTGGCATTGGCCGCGAACCAGCTGATCCAACAGGCCAACGACAATGGCGGCCGCGACAATGTCTCGGTCATTCTGGTGAAGGTCAAGGGGAGTTACGCCGCGCCGCGGGGCTGGTGGGCGAAACTGGTATCCTGGTTCAGGAACTGATTTAGATAAGCGACTATGGGGAAATAATATGCCGGCAAAACTGATACTCAGCATGGAAGGCACGGTGATCAAGGAATATCCGCTGACCAAGGAGCGCACCACCATCGGGCGCAAGCCGCATAACGACATCGTCATCGACAATCTGGCAGTGAGCGGCGAGCATGCGGCGGTCATCACCATCCTCAACGATTCGTTCTTCGAAGACCTGAACAGCACCAACGGCTCGATGGTGAACGGCGTGCCGACGCAGAAGCACTTCCTGCAGAACAACGATGTGATCGAGATCGGCAAGTACAAGCTCAAGTACCTGAACGATCAGCCTACCCAGACCACGGCGGCGGATTTCGAGAAGACCATGGTCCTGCGCGCGCCGGTCAAGCCGTCGGCGCATGCTGCCGCGTCGGCCGCCGAAACCGGCGCGAAGTTTGAGTCGACCACGCAATTCAATTCGACCGCTCCCAAGGCGGCTCCGGCGCATGCGCCTGCAGCGGCCTCCGCTCCTGCTTCCGCAGCGGCGCAACAGCAGCCGGTCGCCGTGATCCAGATCCTCAATGGCCCCAATCTCGGCAAGGAGCTTGAGCTGAGCAAGAACCTGACAACGTTGGGCAAGCCCGGGGTGCAGGTGGCCGTGCTGGCGCGCCGTCCGCATGGTTACTTCATCACGCATGTCGAGGGGGGCAGCTTCCCGCTGGTGAACGGATCTTCCATCGGCGAGCAGCCACACCAGCTCAACGATCACGACGTGATCGAACTGGCCGGTATCAAGATGGAGTTCTACCTCAAGAACTGAGCGGGAAGGAGATGACCTTGCCGCCCATCCCAGGAAGCCACTCCGAAGTCTTTCGCGGACCATGAGGAAGCATGCCCTGCTGATCCTGCTGGGCCTGTTTGCCGTCTTGCTGTTCCTCGGCGATGCGGCGGGGTTCTA
>JBBIGX010000144.1:0-4106 GCA_037447315.1 Gallionellaceae bacterium
ACCGGACAAATCTCGTGCTACAAGTCCGGACAGATTACTTGCTCTCTACATGCCGTTGCTCCAGCCAAGCCCGTCCTCAAGTGATCACGGTCGGGCGATCGCGTCCGCTACGTTTGCGCAGTTCCGAGATGTCCAACGCAATCTGAATCAATTCCTTCAGCGCCTCCTGCGCATCCAGATGATGCCGTGAGACATCGGCCTCGAACGCCTCCAGATAGACGCGCAGCGTCGCGCCTTCGGTGCCGGTGCCGGACAGGCGGAAGATGATGCGCGATCCGTCCGCGAACAGGATGCGTATGCCCTGATTCTTGCTGATGCTGCCGTCCACCGGATCGGTGTAGCTGAAATCATCACACTTCTCGATCGCATATCTGCCGAAAGTTCTGCCAGTCAGGTTGGCGAAGTTGTCGCGCAGGTGCTGCATCACGCCGTTCGCCGCTTCGGTCGGCAAACCTTCATAGTCATAACGGGAATAGAAGTTGCGACCAAAGCGTGCCCAATGTTCACGCACGATATCCTCGACTGTTTGCCTGCGCACCGCGAGGATGTTCAGCCAGAACAGCACCGCCCACAGTCCGTCCTTCTCGCGCACATGATTGGAGCCGGTACCGAAACTCTCCTCGCCGCATAAGGTAACTTTTCCGGCATCCATCAGGTTGCCGAAGAACTTCCAGCCGGTCGGCGTCTCGTAGCAGGGGATAGCCAGTGCCTGCGCCACGCGGTCCACGGCAGCGCTGGTCGGCATGGAGCGTGCCACTCCCGCCAATCCTTGTCGGTAGCCTTGGACCAGCGGAGCATTGGCCGCCAACAAGGCCAGACTGTCGGAAGGCGTGACGAAGAAATGTTTGCCGAGGACCATGTTGCGGTCGCCGTCGCCGTCCGAGGCCGCCCCAAAATCCGGCGCATCCGCCCCATACATGATCTCCACCAGGTCATGCGCATAGGTCAGGTTGGGATCAGGGTGGCCGCCGCCGAAATCTTCCAGCGGTACGGCATTCATCACGCTGTTTTCGGGTGCTCCTAGGCGTTTCACCAGGATCTCCCGCGCATAAGGGCCATTCACCGCGTGCATGGCATCGAACTTGATGCGGAAGCCGCTTTGCAGCAGGCCGCGGATGGCGGCGAAGTCGAACAGCGTTTCCATCAGTTCGGCATAATCGTTCACGGGATCGATCACCTGTACCTTCATGCCGCCAAGCAGGGTATCCCCAGACTGGTCGAGGGCCACGTCCGCTGCGTCAAGGATCCGGTACTGCGAGATGGTTTTGCTCCGTGCAAATATCGCCTCAGTCACTGTCTCGGTCGCCGGACCGCCGTTACTGCTGTTGAATTTGATACCGAAGTCCTCTTTCGGGCCGCCCGGATTATGGCTGGCGGAAAGGATGATGCCGCCGAAGGCCTGGTATTTGCGGATTACGCAGGAAGCCGCCGGGGTGGACAGGATGCCACCTTGTCCGACCAGCACTTTACCGAAACCGTTGGCTGCTGCCATCTTCAGGATGGTCTGTATCGCCGTGCGGTTGTAATACCGTCCGTCGCCGCCCAGCACCAGCGTCGCCCCCTGCGGAGCATTTACGCTGTCAAAGATGCTCTGCACGAAGTTCTCAAGATAGTGGGGCTGCTGGAACACCGGGACTTTCTTGCGCAGGCCGGAAGTGCCGGGTTTCTGGTCGGGGAAGGGCTGGGTGGGAACGGTGCGTATGCTCATCGGGTTACCTTATGTGCGATGCGGAGGTGCTGGAATCATACCATCGGCAATGCATGAATATCGACCTAGCCGCCAAAGCGGGGGATGTCGATCGTCGAGTGCCTGTCGGACAACGTGATCCGCATCCCAGTCGAGCATGAACGTGCTGTTCCGCACAGGTTCAGCTCGGCGCGGAAGGTTCAGTGTCGTGGGACTTCGATTATGTGGACTTGGTCGAGGCGACACCTGACTCCAAGGATGCCGAAGTCGAGGTGGCCGCCATCGAGGCAGGTGCACAGGATTTCGAGGCGGCGGACGCCGAGGACGAGGAACGCATGGCGCTGTTCATCACCGAGACCGCCGATCTCGATGCGTGCCGGCGCAGGGATTCACCGTGGTATCGGCCAAGCCGGGTTATCGTCCGAAGAATCCGGTGACGCTTGCCAGCGATGCCGAGCGTGAGGAGGTCGAGGCCTTCCTCGAAGCGATGGATGCGGAGGACGACGTGCAGAACGTCTACGTGGATCTTGCCGGGTGAAGTATGGCCGGGCAGGCCGGGCTGAAACTGACGGCAAGTCTGTGGAAATTATCCGGCTGCGCGTTCCGCTGACTGCACGGTGTTGGCCACCAGCATGGTGATGGTCATCGGCCCGACGCCGCCGGGCACCGGGGTGATGTAGCCGGCCACCTCTTTCGCCGATTCAAAATCCACATCGCCGCACAGTTTGCCGTCTGCCATGCGGTTGATGCCCACATCGATGACAGCGGCGCCCGGTTTGATCATGTCGCCGGTGACCATCTTCGGGCGTCCGGTAGCCACCACCAGAATGTCGGCATCACGCGTGTGCTTGGCGAGGTCGACAGTTTTGGAGGTGCAGATCGTCACGGTGGCGTTGTGCTGCAGCAGCAGCAGCGCCATCGGTTTGCCCACGATGTTGCTGCGCCCCACCACTACCGCGTGCTTGCCTTCGATGCTGACGCCGCTCTTCTGCAGCAGCACCAGCGAGCCGTAGGGCGTGCAGGGCGCGAAACGCATGTTGCCGGTGGCCAGCGCGCCGACGTTCATCGGGTGGAAGCCGTCCACGTCCTTGTCCGGGCTGATGGCGTTGAGGATCTTGTCGCTGTCGATGTGCTTCGGTACCGGCAGCTGCACCAGGATGCCATGGATCTTCGGGTCGGCGTTCAGCTCGGCGATCTTCGCCAGCACGGAGGCTTCGCTGGTGTCTGCGGGCAGGGCGATGTGTTCGGAATGCAGGCCCAGTTCGGCGCAGGCTTTCACCTTGTTGGCAACGTAGACCTTGGAAGCCGGGTCCTCGCCGACGATGATGACCGCTAGTCCGGGCGTGATGCCGCGCGCCTTGAGGGCGTCGGCACGCACCTTCCATTCGGCGCGCACTTCCTGCGCGATGGCTTTGCCGTCGATGATGCGTGCGGTCATCTGTTTCTCCTTGGCGATCAGAACTCGGGTTTGACGGCGGCGTTCTTGTAGTTCTCCACGCCGGCCATGATTTCCTTGCGTGCTTCATCGATGCCTGCCCAGCCGCTGATCTTCACCCACTTGTTGGGCTCCAGGTCCTTGTAATGCGCGAAGAAGTGCTCGATCTGCTTGAGGATGATCTCAGGCAACTCGGTGTGGCTCTTCAGGCCGCGGTACAGAGTGGACAGCTTGTCCACCGGCACCGCCAGCACTTTGGCGTCGAAACCGGATTCGTCCTCCATCTTCAGCACGGCCAGCGGGCGGCAGCGCACCACCACACCGGTGTTCAGCGGAACCGGGGTGATGACCAGCACGTCTACCGGATCACCGTCGTCGGACAGGGTGTGCGGGATGTAACCGTAGTTGCACGGGTAGTGCATCGCAGTGTTCATGAAGCGGTCGACGAAGATCGCGCCGGAATCCTTGTCGACTTCATACTTGACCGGCTCGCCGTGTTGCGGGATTTCGATGATGACGTTGAAGTCGTCGGGGAGGCTGTTGCCGGAGGGGACCTTGTTCAAACTCATGATACCTTGCCTTTTTCTGAAAAAACGAAGGCGCGGATTGTATCACCCGCCAAGGAAAAGAGGGGCCGTCGCCGACCCCTCCCGGGTTCGTCCGTGCCAGTCAGAGCAGCGGCACGATCAGCAGGGCGACGATGTTGATGATCTTGATCAGCGGGTTGACCGCGGGGCCGGCGGTATCCTTGTAGGGGTCGCCCACCGTGTCGCCGGTGACGGCGGCCTTGTGCGCCTCCGAGCCCTTGCCGCCGTGGTTGCCTTCCTCGATGTACTTCTTGGCGTTATCCCACGCGCCGCCGCCGGTGGTCATGGAGATGGCGACGAAGATGCCGGTGATGATGGTGCCGACCAGCACGCCGCCCATGGCCTTCGGCCCCAGCGTCAGACCGACCACGATGGGGATGGCCACCGGCAGCAGTGA
>JBBIGX010000145.1:0-4083 GCA_037447315.1 Gallionellaceae bacterium
ATCTCGCGCAGATGGGCCAGCTCATGCACCACCACATAATCGATCAGCGGCAATGACAGCTTGACCAGTTGCCAGTTGAGGCTGACCACGCCGCGTGCATTGCAGCTCCCCCACTGCGTGCGCGCCGAGGAGAGTCTGACCGCTCGCGGCGCAACCCCCAGCAGCGGCGCGAAGTGCGCCACGCATTCTTCGAACACCTGCAACGCCTGCTGCCGATACCACTGCGTCACGACCTTCTCGATGCGCTGCGGCGTGGCGGCTCCCTCCATGCGCAACAGCAGGGTGTCGCCCTCGATACGCGGCGGTGCGCCGAACAGGTCCGGCACGATGCGCAAGGTGAATGTCTCGCCGCGGAACGGCAGGCACGCGCCGTCGCGCCACTCCAGCGGCGCCGCCTGACGCGACTGCCAGCTGGCCAGCTTGTCCAGCACCCAGCCGGATTTCTCCAGCAGCACGCTGTGCAGCCACTTCTCCGAAGCGCGCAAGGGCATGCTCACCGTCAAGCCGCGCTCGTCGATGCGCAGACCGATGCTGCGCCGCCTGCCGCTGCGTTTCAGGGTATAGGGGATATGCCGGTCGGGAAGTTGCAGCGTGCGCTGCTCGATGGCAGGCGGCGTAGCGGAAGGACGACTGACGAAGAGGCCCATCACAGCCGGGTCATCTGGTCCTCGATCCACGTTTCCACCCGCCTGTTGATCTCTTCCGCCTTGAGGCCCGTGGTGTCGATGGGTTGCCCGATCACCATGACCACGGTGCCCGGTTTCTTGATGAAGGCGTTGCGCCCCCAGAACTTGCCCGCATTGTGCGCCACCGGCAGCACCGGCACGCCGGCATGTGACGCCAGCAGCGCACCGCCGATCTTGTACTGGCCGCGCTGACCATAAGGGACGCGCGTCCCCTCCGGGAACAGCACGATGCTGAAACCCTGCGCCAGCTTGGCCTTGCCCTTGTGCAGCAATTCCTTCATCGCCGCCTTGCTCTTGCCGCGATTCAGTGCAATGGGACTGGACAGCGCCAGCAACCAGCCGAAGAACGGGATCCACAGCAGCTCGCGCTTGACCACCCAGGCATGCGGCGGCAACACCAGTTGCAGCGCCAGCGTCTCCCATGCCGACTGGTGCTTGCTCAGCACCACACAGGGCTGTTGCGGGATGTTCTCCCGTCCGCGCACTTCCATGCGGATGCCGCAGATCACCTTGAGCAGCCACAGCATGCCGGGGGCGAAACCGGACAGCAGGCGGTTCCGGACATGCTGGTTGAAGGGGAAGATGAGCGGTAACATCAGCGCATAGGCCAGCGTATAGATAGCCTGTGCGATGGCAAACAGGATGGAGCGGAGCAGGTTCATGACAGGCTGGCCGCCACTGCCGCGAGATCGGGGAATATCTGCGTACCTTCCGGCAAGCCGCCCTTCTCCTGCGTGCGCAGGCCCTTGCCGCTCAGCACGAGATAAGGGCTGGCACCGAGACGCGCGGCCGATTGCAGATCGCGCAGCGAATCGCCCACGGCCGGGACGCCGACCAGACCGATGCCATAGCGTGCAGCTATTTCAAGCATCATGCCGCTCTTCGGTTTGCGGCAGCCGCAATCGGCCTCGCTGGTATGCGGACAGAAGAAGATCGCATCGATGCGCCCGCCCACCTGCGCCAGCGACTTGTGCATCTTGTCGTGGATGGCGTTCAGCGTCGGCATGTCGAACAGTCCGCGCCCGATGCCGGACTGGTTGGTCGCCACCACCACGCGGTAACCCGCCTGGTTCAGGCGCGCGATGGCCTCCAGGCTGCCGGGGATGGGACGCCACTCCTCCGGACTCTTGATGAACTGGTCGGAGTCGTAGTTGATGACGCCGTCGCGGTCGAGAATGATCAGCTTCATGCCGCGAGCTTGGAGATGTCAGCCGACTGGTTCATCAGGCGCCCGAGCTGCTGCAACAGCACCGCGCGGTTGATGCGCAGCCTGCGGTCTTCGGCCATCACCATCACCTTGTCGAAGAAATCGTCGACGAAGGGTTTCAGCGTGACCAGCGCCTTCAGGTTGTTGCTGTAATCGCCGCGCTCGAAATAGCCGCGCGCCATCGGCGTGATATCCAGCATGGCCTGATACAGTTCGCGCTCGGCGGCATCCTGGAACAACGTCACATCGACCGAGGCCGGCAGTTCACCCAGCTCTTCGGCGTTCTTGCGCATGATGTTCTGCACGCGCTTGTTCGCCGCCGCCAGGTCCTTTGCCACTTCCAGCGCGGCAAAGGTGCGTACCCCTTGCAGACGGGGCAGCGCCTCGTGCAAGCGGCCGTTCAGCACCGCCAGCACCGCCTCGACATGCGCCGCATCGAATCCCTGGTCGCGCAGATAGCCGCGCAGGCGGTCAGTCATGAAAGCCTCCACATCGTTCGCCACCGTCGCGCTCAGCATGCCTTGGGGGAAATTGTCCGCCGCCGCCTTGAGCAGCGCCGGCAGCGACAGGTCGAGCGGCGTCTCGATCAGAATGCGCAGGATGCCCAGCGCCTGGCGACGCAGGCCGAAAGGATCCTTGTCGCCGGTCGGCACCTGGCCGATGCCGTAGATGCCGATCAGCGTCTCCAGCTTGTCCGCCAGCGCCACGGCGCAGGCCAGCGCGCCCTGCGGCAGCGTGTCGCCGGCGAAGCGCGGGTGGTAATGCGCCTCGATGGCGTTCGCCACCTCCGGTTTCTCCCCGTCATGCAACGCGTAGTAGCGGCCGATGACCCCCTGCAGCTCGGGGAACTCGCCGACCATGTCTGTGATGAGGTCGGCCTTGCACAGGCGCGCCGCCAGTTCGGCATCCGCCTTGTCCGCACCCAGCAGGCGCGCGATGGTGCCGGCCAGCGTGGTGATGCGCTCGACGCGCTGCAGCTGCGAACCGAGCTTGTTGTGATACACCACGTTGCTCAGTTTCTCCACGCGCGACTCCAGCTTCTGCCGGCGATCCTGATTGAAGAAGAAGCGCGCATCCGCCAGACGCGGACGCACCACGCGCTGGTTGCCTTCGATGATGTGATGCGGATCGGCGATCTGCATGTTGGACACGATGAGGAAGCGGTTCATCAGCTTGCCCGTCTGCGCATCCAGCAGCGGGAAATATTTCTGTTTCTGCTGCATGGTGAGGATCAGGCACTCCTGCGGGACTTCGAGGAACTCCGCCTCGAACTCGCCGACATACACTTCCGGCCATTCCACCAGCGCGGTGACTTCGTCCAGCAAGGTCGAAAGCAGGCTGCGCTCTTCGTTGGTCATCGCCATCAGGCGCGACAGGTCGAAATTGGCATGGCCGATCCAGATCGCCTTGTTCTGTTCCGCCAGCTGGTCCAGCCGCGCCGCGATGCTCTCGCGGCGGTTGGCGAAGCTCGCCACCACACGCCCGTCGCGCGCCAGCGTCGCCTCGTATGCATCGGCATGCGCGATGGTCACGGGCTCGCCGCACAGGAAGCGGTGGCCGCTGGTCACATTGCCGCTCTCCAGCCCGAGCACGGAGGCCGGCACCACACGGTCGCCGTGCAGCACGGTCAGTCCGTGCGCCGGACGCACGAACTGATGCTCGGAATCTCCCCAGCGCATCAGCTTGGGCACCGGCAGCTTCTTCAATGCCTGCGCGATGATGTCGGACAGATACGCATCGAGCGGCTGGCCCTTCTGCTCGATGCGCGCCACGAAATATTCCGCCTTGCCGTCCTGCACGCGCTGCAACTGGGCCAGCGTGACACTGGCGGAGCGCATGAACCCCTCCAGCGCCTTGGTCGGCTTGCCTTCGGCATCCAGCCCGGAAGCGACCGCCGGTCCCTTGCGTTCGACGATGCGGTCGGCCTGCTGCGCCTTGACCCCGGTGATGCTCAGCGCCAGGCGGCGCGGCGTGCAATAGGGCGTGCAGGCGCTCTCGTCGCCCAGCAACGCCTGCTCCTTCAGCGCCGCGAACACCTCGTTGGCGAAGGTGGTGGAGAGCTTCTCCAGCACCTTGGGCGGCAGCTCTTCGGTGAGCAGTTCGATCAACAGCGTCTGTTTCATTTATTTCCCCTCCCCGGACTTGCACATGGGGAAACACAGCGCCGCGCGCCAATCGTAATAGGCCTGT
>JBBIGX010000146.1:0-4075 GCA_037447315.1 Gallionellaceae bacterium
CGAAGCCCTGCCCGCATTCGAGAAACAGATCAGGGGATTTGCGATGGAAGACGCCGTCCTGACCGGCGTCGAGACGCGCACCTCCTCACCGGTACGCATCAAACGCGGCGAGGATTTCCAGAGTCTCAACGTGAAGGGCTTGTATCCCGCAGGAGAAGGAGCCGGTTATGCGGGCGGGATTTTGTCGGCAGGTGTGGACGGCATCGAAGTGGCCGAGGCGGTAGCGCTGGATATGGTCAAGAATCAGGCCTGATTTTTACCGTGAACTGCCTGCTGTTCGGCCTGAGCGACCATTCAGGCCCCGGTGGTGTGCCTGCCGTACGGGCAATCCGGCGCCCATGTGATGGAAGGACTGTTGGAACTATACGGTCACCCACTTCGAGTTCGAGGAGAGCCTGCAGGAAAAGGCCGGTTATCCCTTCCTGAAGGCGCACCAGCGCATCCACGAACTGTTCATGAAGCAGGTTGCCGCTTCCCGGGAGCGCACCAGCAAAGGTGAGGACGTGGCGCCGGAACTGCTGAACCTGCTGAAATCCAGGCTCGCCAACCACATCAAGGGCGAGGATCGCGATTACATCGAATCGGTGCGCAAGATCACCGACAGCAGCGATCAAGAACTCTCGGGCTGGCTGAACACCACGCTGAAGAAGCTCTTCGGCTGACACCCGCGCCCGTCGGCGCAGACGCGACACTTTCTTGTTAAGATGCGCGCCATGGATACAGTCAACCACAAGCGGCGCATCATCCTCGGCATCACCGGCGGCATCGCCGCCTACAAGGCGGCGGAGCTGGCGCGCCTGTTGCTGAAACAGGGTATCGAAGTGCAGGCGGCGATGACCGAGGCCGCGACGCACTTCATCGCGCCGGCGACCCTGCAGGCCCTCACCGGGAAGCCGGTCCTGCTCGATCAATGGCAGGACGACCAGGACATGGCGCATATCCATCCCGCCCGGCTCGCCGATGCCATCGTGATCGCTCCCGCCACAGCGGATTTCATCGCCAAGCTGGCGCACGGCTTGGCCGGTGACCTGCTCTCCACCCTGTGCCTGGCGCGCGACTGCCCGCTACTGCTCGCACCGGCGATGAATCGCCAGATGTGGGCCAATGCCGCCACTCAGCGCAACGTGCAGCAACTGGCCAGCGATGGCGTGACCCTGCTCGGCCCGGTCAGCGGTGTGCAAGCCTGCGGCGAGGAAGGCATGGGTCGCATGCTGGAAGCGGAACAACTGGCGCAGGATATCCTGTCGCTGCTGAGATGCACACAGACTCATGAACTGGACGGCATGCACGTGCTGGTCACGGCCGGACCGACCTACGAGGCGATCGATGCCGTACGCGGCATCACCAACCGCAGCAGCGGCAAGATGGGTTACGCCATCGCACAGGCCGCACTGGAGATGGGGGCGCGGGTCACGCTAGTGTCCGGACCGGTCTCGCTCGCCCCGCCCGCCGGTGCGCAGCTCGTCAACGTGACCAGTGCTGCCGAAATGCTGGAAGCCGTGAAACAGCATGTGGCGCAAGCCGACATGTTCATCGGCGTGGCCGCCGTGGCCGATTACCGCGTGGCGCAGCCAAACAAACAGAAGATCAAGAAAGGCGATACCCCGCTGACGCTGGAACTGATCCCCAACCCGGACATCCTGGCCTGGGTCGCCGCGCTACCGAATGCGCCGTTCTGCGTGGGCTTTGCCGCCGAGAGCGAACAACTGTACGCGCATGCCAGTGAGAAACGCCTGAGAAAGAATATCCCGCTGCTCGCTGCCAATCTGGCGCAACACGCGATAGGCAGCGACGACAACGAGATCATCCTGTTCGACGACGCGGGCGAGCAGGTGTTGCCGCGCGCCGACAAACTCACCCAGGCACGTGCCCTGCTGCGCCATGCCGCCAAACTTTACCGGAAAAGAAAACCGCAATGAAGAAAGTGGACGTCAAGATACTCGATCCGCGCCTGCACGACCATCCGCCGCTGTATGCCACGCCCGGTTCCGCCGGCATCGATCTTCGCGCCTGCATCGACGGCAGCATGACCATCCGCCCCGGGCAGTGCGAGCTGATCCCGAGCGGCATCGCGCTGCACCTGAACGACCCGCACTATGCGGCAATGATCCTACCGCGCTCCGGACTGGGGCACAGGCACGGTATCGTACTGGGCAATCTGGTCGGTCTGATTGATTCCGACTATCAGGGCCAGATCTTCATCTCGGTATGGAACCGTGGCTCGCACCCGTTCGAACTGATGCCGATGGAACGCATCGCGCAGATGGTGATCGTGCCGGTGGCGCAGGTGCAATTCAATATCGTGGAAGAATTTCCGCTCAGCCATCGTGGTGCCAACGGCTTCGGCAGTACCGGCAAGCATTGAGCGACCGTCCCATATGAAAAAAGCCCGCAGTTGCGAGCTTTTTTCGCGGGAGCGACGCAGGTCAATGTTGCAGCTTCATCTCCAGTTCGGTGCTCTGTCCTGACCGCACCGACAGCTTCTCGCTGGCAGGGCGGTAGCCATCCAGCTCCAGACGCACGGTATAGATGCCGGCAGGCATCTCCGCCTGGATGGGCGTCAGCCCATAATACACATCGTCCACATACACCTTCACGCGCTCCGGCACGGACGTCAGGACAAGCTTGCCGGTTGTGGCCGGCACCGTCTGGGCGGCGGCCGATCCCGCCGGCAAGATCGCCACGCCTGGCACCACCTTCGCATGGAACGAAGAACCGAACAGTTCCGGATGGGTCCCCATCAGCACCGGCAGGATGGATTCGCTGGTCTTGCGGCTGACGGTCGTCAGGCCTTCCTTCAGGAAAGCCGCGACATCGCCCTTGCCATTGCCCGACACCCCGGCGTAACGCTCCCTCTTCTCGGTCACCACGCCGGACCAGATGACGCGCCCGGTCGCCACTTCGGTCAGCGAGGTCTCGATGACGAGGTTGAGATAGTCACGCTCCTTGACGTCGAGCGTCAGCGCTTTCACCGTGCCCCCAAGCTGGAACAACGCCTTGTCATCATCCACGAACTGCAGGCCATCATCCGACAATCGCTTCTTCATGGCCGTTGCGACCGCAGTCACAACCGGTTGATCAAGCAGGATGTCGCGTCCGGTCATGCCCAGAATGCGCGTCGTCGCCGTACCCATCCAGCGCGGATCCGGCACGTCGCGCGCATCGGCATAACCTGCAAGGCGTACAGTGACGGGATATTTCTGCAAGCGCGCATCCGGCGATGCCGTCGTATCCTCGCGCAGATGGATTTCGTTCCCCGGTTCCTGCATGCCGGCACAGCCGGATAGCAGCGTCAGAAGCAAGATGATGAACATCAACGGTGATTGCGACATCGGTCCCTTCCGTTTAACTATGTGATATGCGCTTCGTAAGAAGGTGCATCAGCTCTTGGCGATGACTGCTTCGATCTCTGAGAAGGTGCGCGCCAGTTCGAAGCTCTGCACCTGCACACCGAGCTGGCGTGCGATCTGGGTGAGCGAGAACAACCCGCACACCGCATGGGTGCCGTCCGGCTTTTGAGTGACTACCATGGAATGCTGGCGATTGGCTTTCTTCAGGGTCATCACGACATCCCCCACCCGTGCCTTCTTCACCGCCTCAATGTCCAGCACTTCCAGTTCGCGTTGCGGCGTCATGATGTCGCGCACCATGATGTCGGCATGTGTGCCACCCATGTTCTGCAGGAATCGCATCGGTTTCTCGCCGAGGATGTCGGTGGCCGTGATCAAACCGGCTAGCTGTTCGTTGTCATCCAGCACCAGCAGCATGCGCACGCCGTACTTGATCATCTTGGCGTTGGCCTTGTCCATGGAGGTTTTGGCACGCACGCTGACCACCGAGACCTTGGTCAGATCGGTCATGACATGGGTGGCGGGATCGCTCAGCCTGACGCGTTCGGGTAGCGCCTGGGTGGGTCGCAGGAAGGAGGAACCCTCCTTCAGGGGGATGGACTTCAAAGCGCTGTACTGGGTGATCATGCTTTCTCCTATTCTGAATGAGTTTAGCAGGCCGTTGAAAAACTACTGCGGTAGGCCATCTGCGGTGTTGCGCGGCGCTCGCTCCTCGCCTATCTATT
>JBBIGX010000147.1:0-4047 GCA_037447315.1 Gallionellaceae bacterium
ACCGCGCAACGCCGCAGATGGCCTACCGCAGTAGTTTTTCAACGGCCTGCTAAACAAGCCCAGCCACCACGGAGGATCTGCTAGTGCTGCGCCTCGCCCGCCTGTGGCGCAAGCGGGGCATGCGTTGCGAGCACGGCATACAAACGGCGGCTGTCGGCACGCAGCACGGTGAACGCCCAGTCGCCGATGCGCACATGGTCACCGCGCTTGGGCAGCTGGCCGGCCGCCTTGAGCACCAGTCCGCCGACCGTGTCGCACTCCTCGTCGCTGAAATCCGCCCCCACGGCTTCGTTGAAATCGGCGATCTCGGTATCCGCTTTCACGCGCCAGTGCGTCTCGTCCTGGCGGATGATGTTGTCTTCGTCCTCGTCGAAGTCGTACTCGTCGGCGATGTCGCCCACGATCTGCTCCAGCACATCCTCGATGGTGACCATGCCGCAGACGCCGCCGTATTCGTCCACCACCAGTGCAAGATGGTTGTGGTTGCTGCGGAAATCGCGCAACAACACGTTGAGGCGTTTCGACTCCGGCACGAACACCGCCGGCCGCAGCATGTCGCGCACGTCGAACTCCTGGCCGGCGTAGTAACGCAACAGATCCTTGGCCAGCAGGATGCCGATGATGTTGTCCTTGTCGCCGTCGACGACGGGGAAACGCGAATGGGCGGTCTCGATGACGAAGGGGATGAACTGCTCCGGCGGCTGGCTGATGTCGATGACATCCATCTGCGCGCGCGGAATCATGATCTCGCGCACCTGGCGCTCGGACACCTGGATCACGCCTTCCATCATGGAGAGGGCTTCGGCATCCAGCAGGTTGCGCTCGTAGGCGCTGTACAGCAGGGCGATGAGTTGTTCGCGGTCTTCCGGCTCCCGCAGCAACATCATGGAGATGCGTTCCAAAAAGGTATGTTTGTTACCGCTACTACTGTCTGAACCGTCCATCACACTTCATTCTGAAACAAGATAAGGATCAGGATACCGCAATTTGAGCATCAGCGCAGTCTCCCGCGCCTCCATCGTCTCGGCATCGCGTTTCTTCTCGTGATCGTAGCCTTGCAGGTGGAGCACGGCATGCAAGGTGAGATGCGCGTAATGCGCGAGCAGGTCCTTGCCCTGCTCCTTCGCCTCGCGCGCCACCACCGGCGCGCAGATCACCACATCTCCGTATAGCGGCTCCGTGTCGTCGTACACGAAGGTCAGCACGTTGGTCGCATAATCCTTGCCGCGATAGCTCTGGTTGAGCGCGCGCCCCTCGATCTCGTCCACGATGCGCAGCGCCATCCGTACATCCTGCTCCAGCGCCGCCTTCACCCAGCGCCGGAACTGCGAACGCGTCGGCAACTGCTTTGCGTTGGTCGCGTACTGCACGGACAGCGAAAGACGGTGCGCTTCAGTCATGGTGCTTGCCGTCGAATCTTTCATAGGCGGCGACGATCTTCTGTACCAGCGGATGGCGCACCACATCCTCGGCGAGAAACTGCTGGAAGGCGATGCCGCGCACATCTTTCAGCACGATGCGCGCGTCGTTGAGGCCGCTCTTCTGGCCGCGCGCAAGGTCGATCTGCGTCACATCGCCGGTGATGACCGCCTTGCTGCCGAAACCGATGCGGGTGAGGAACATCTTCATCTGCTCGGGCGTGGTGTTCTGCGCCTCGTCGAGGATGATGAAGGAATGGTTCAGCGTGCGGCCGCGCATGTAGGCCAGCGGCGCGATCTCGATGGCGCCGCGCTCGAAGGCCTTGGCCACCTTGTCCAGTCCCATCAGGTCGTACAGCGCGTCATACAGCGGACGCAGGTAGGGATCGACCTTCTGCGCCAGATCGCCGGGCAGGAAGCCGAGCCGTTCGCCCGCTTCCACCGCCGGACGCACCAGCACCAGGCGCTTCACGCTCTCGCGTTGCAGGGCATCCACCGCAGACGCCACAGCAAGGTAGGTCTTGCCGGTTCCAGCCGGGCCGACGCCGAAGGTGATGTCGTGCTCCTGGATGGCTTGCAGATATTCGTTCTGGCGCACCGTGCGCCCGCGCACTTCGGTCTTGCGCGTCATCAGCAGCGGCACCGATTTGCTGTTGGCATCCGGCAGATCGCGCTTCATCAATTCGATCAGCCCGAGCTGCAGACGCTCCAGCGAGATGTCGTGCTTCGCCTCGAGATAGAAACGCTCCAGCACGCTGCGCGCCAGCTCCGCTTGCTCGCCGCTGATGCTGAAGCGCTCGCCGCGCCGCGCGATGTTCACTTCCAGCGCGGTCTCGATCTGGCGCAGGTTCTCGTCGAATGCGCCGCACAGGTTGGCCAGACGCTCGTTGTCCACCGGCTCGAAGGAGATGTTCACGCTGGCACTCATAATCCCTCCACCACTTCACCGCGCAGGGTGTGGTTGGATACCGCCGTGATGCGCACATCGAGATAACGCCCCAGCATGCCCGGCGAACCGATGAAATTCACCACGCGGTTGTTCTCGGTGCGCCCGGCCAGCTCGCCCGGGTTCTTCTTCGACACGTTCTCCACCACCACACGCTGCACCGTATCCACCATGCGCTGACTATATGCCTGCTCCAGCTCGTTGATGCGCGCCTGCAAACGATGCAAGCGTGCCAGCTTCACCTCGTCCGGCGTGTCGTCCTGCATCTCCGCCGCCGGCGTGCCCGGGCGCGGACTGAACAGGAAGCTGTAGCTGGCATCGAACTGCACGTCCTCGATCAGCCTCATGGTCGCCTCGAAATCGGCCTCGCTCTCGCCGGGAAAGCCGACGATGAAATCCGAGGTAATGGCGATGTCCGGTCGTACAGCGCGCAGCTTGCGCACCACCGACTTGTACTCCAATGCCGTGTAGCCGCGCTTCATCGCCGCCAGCACGCGATCCGAACCGGACTGCACCGGCAGGTGCAGATGGCTCACCAGTTTGGGCGTATCGGCATAGACATCGATCAGGCGCTGCGTCATCTCGCGCGGGTGCGAAGTGGTATAGAGCAGGCGCTGCACCCCCTCCAGCGCGGCGATGGCGCGCAACAGAAAGGCGAAATCCACGGTATCACCGTCTTCCGTCTCGCCCTGGTAGGCGTTCACGTTCTGTCCCAGCAGGGTAATCTCGCCCACGCCCTGCGCCACCAGACGTTCGACCTCGCGCATCACGTCGGCAAAGGGCCGCGACACCTCTTCGCCGCGCGTGAATGGCACCACGCAAAAGGTGCAATATTTGCTGCAGCCTTCCATGACCGAGACGAAAGCCGTGCCATGCGCAGTCTGCGCCGCCGGCAAATGATCGAACTTCTCGATCTCCGGGAAACTGACATCGACCTGCGGTTTGCCGCTGGCCAGGCGCGCGTCGATCAGCTGCGGCAGCCGGTGCAGTGTCTGCGGCCCGAACACCACATCCACATACGGCGCGCGTTTGATGATGGCCTCGCCTTCCTGGCTGGCCACGCAGCCGCCGACCCCGATCAACAGCTGCGGGTTGGCCTGCTTCAGCGCGCGTGCGCGCCCCAGATCGGAAAACACCTTGTTTTCCGCCTTTTCGCGGATGGAGCAGGTGTTGAACAAGATGATGTCCGCCTCTTCCTGGCGCTCGGTCTGTTCCATTCCGCCCTCGGCACGCATCATATCGGCCATCTTGTCCGAGTCGTACTCGTTCATCTGGCAGCCATAGGTCTTGATATAGATTTTCTTCATCGTTCCATTCTTCGCGTTACACACCCTCGCCAACGGCCAATAACCTTGCCGATAACAGCCTTTTCAAACAAGGGATATTCTTGACTATTTTATTAATATAATTGCTGCGGCTCCGGCCAGTAACCAATGTCAATCATTATCATTCAGGGAAAGGTAAACATAATGTCGTTCATCGCAGATATCGCCTCCATCGGCGTCGCAATCTTCTCTGTTGGCTTCTCCATCTGGATGGTCATGCAGCTGTTCAGCAAGGAATAAACCTCCCTGCTTCGCGGCCGGCTCCGACCGAACCGGCCGTAATCGAAACGCACTTCAGGGCTCATGCTTGAGTCGTCCGGGACCAGGCAGGACTTCCCATTCACAAAGCCCTTGCGGC
>JBBIGX010000148.1:0-4012 GCA_037447315.1 Gallionellaceae bacterium
GCTCCGTGCGCCTTGCATCTGGCCATCCTCGCTACGTTTTTCAACGGCCTGTTAACTCGCCCGACCGGGGAAGGTGCGTGCCACCACCCAGGCGCTGACTTTCCGGGCACCCGCCTGCCTCAGGACGCGCGCCAGCGCTTCGATCGAGGCGCCGGTCGTCATTACGTCATCCACGATGGCGACATGTTTCCCGCATACATCCGTCCCCGCCGCCAAGGCGAAGGCACGCTGCATGTTCTTGCTGCGTTCGCGCCAGGACAGGGAGGACTGCGGCAGGGTGTTGCGTACGCGTGTCGCGGCATGCGCGAGCAGCGGGATGTGCAGGGTGCGCGCCAGCCGGGTCGCCAGCAGATGCGACTGGTTGAAGCCGCGTTCGCGCAAGCGGGCCGGATGCAGCGGCAGCGGGAGCAGGAAATCGGGTTTCTCATCGACGCAGGCGGCGAGCGCGTCAGCCAAAAAATCCGCGAGGATCAGGCATTCGTCGAACTTCAGTGCGCGGATCATGCGGTCGAGCGGGAAGGCGTAGCGGAACGCGGCGACGGTCCGCGCAAAGGCGGGCGGCGTCCTGAGGCAGCGTCCGCACACGCCGTGCGCCGGCAAGGGCAGCGCGCATGCCGTACAGCGGGGGGCGGTGTGGTGCGGCAAGTCGGCCCGGCAGGCGGCGCAGCACAGGCCGTCATGCGTCGGCGCGCCGCACAGGTAGCAGGGTTGTGCAGGCAGCAGGCGCCTGAAAGTTGCGCCGATGTTCAAGGGGTGATGCGATAGAATGAACATGTTTTCCGCTCCCCTGATGTTGCGGGTGAGGAAGCCCTTTCGTCATTCTACATTCGTCGACCATCATGCAAACCCAGACCATCGAGTTCATCCGCCCCGCGCCTTCCGCAAGCGCCACCCCCCCGCAACGCTGGAGCGTGGAGGCCATCGAAGCCCTGTTCAAGCTGCCGTTCAATGATTTGATGTTCCGCGCACAGCAGGTGCACCGCGAGCACTTCGATCCGAACGCGGTACAGCTGTCCACGCTGCTGTCGATCAAGACCGGCGGTTGTTCCGAGGATTGCGGGTACTGTCCGCAGTCGGCGTTCCATGACGCCGGGGTGGAGAACCGCAAGATGCTGGAAGTGCAGGAAGTCATCAGAGCGGCCAGGGCGGCGCAGGCCGCCGGCGCCGACCGCTTCTGCATGGGCGCCGCCTGGCGCGAGCCCTCCAAGGAGGACATGGCGGCCGTGGTGGAGATGGTGAAAGAGGTCAAGGCGCTGGGCATGGAGACCTGCGCCACGCTGGGCATGCTCAACGACGAGCAGACCGAACAACTGCGCCAGGCCGGACTCGACTACTACAACCACAATCTCGACACTTCGCCCGATTTCTACGGCTACATCATCAGCACGCGCGACTACCAGGATCGCCTCGACACGCTGGAGCGCGTGCGCAAGGCAGGCATACATGTATGCAGCGGCGGCATCGTCGGTATGGGCGAGAACCTCACGCAGCGCGCCGGATTGATCGCCCAGCTCGCCAACATGGAGCCCTATCCCGAGAGCGTGCCGATCAACAACCTGGTCAAGGTGGAAGGCACGCCGCTGGCACAGCAGGAAGACATCGACCCGCTCGATTTCGTGCGCACCATTGCCGTGGCGCGCATCACCATGCCCACCGCGCGCGTGCGCCTGTCCGCCGGACGGCAGCAGATGTCGGATGCCGTACAGGCACTATGCTTCCTCGCCGGTGCGAACTCCATCTTCTACGGCGACCAGTTGCTGACCACCGGCAACCCGGACGTGGAGCGCGACCGCGCGCTGATGGACAAGCTGGGCATGTATCCCTTCGCCAAGCAGCACGGATGACCTTTGCGGCACTGCGACAGGAGCTGGAAGCGCGTGCCGCGCAGGGGCGGCTGCGCCGCCGCCGCACGCTGGAGAGCCCGCAGGCGCCGTATGTCGTGGTGGACGGCAAGCGCTACCTGTCTTTCTGCAGCAATGACTATCTCGGGCTGGCCAATCATCCGCGCCTGGTCGCGGCGCTGCAGCAGGCCGTGCTGCAGCATGGCGTGGGTGCCGGCGCGGCGCATCTGGTGAGCGGCCACAGCGACGCACACCATGCGCTGGAAGAGCGGCTCGCGGCGTTTATCGGCAAACCGGCTGCACTGTTGTTCTCCACCGGCTATATGGCCAATCTCGGCACAGTGCAGGCGCTGGCGGGCAAGGGCGACACCGTGTTCGCCGACAAGCTGAACCACGCCTCACTCAACGATGCCATGCTGCTGTCGCGCGCAACAGTGAAGCGTTACCGCCACAACGACATGGCGCACCTGGCGCAACTGCTCGAAAACACCGGCGGCGGGCGCAAACTTGTCATCACCGATGCGGTGTTCAGCATGGACGGCGACCTCGCCCTGCTGCCGGAGATGCTCGCCCTGTGCGGGCGCCACGATGCCTGGCTGTTGGTGGACGATGCGCACGGCTTCGGCGTGCTGGGGGAACAGGGGCGCGGCAGTCTCGCGCATTTCGGCATCGCATCGAAGCGCATCCTCTACATGGGCACGCTGGGCAAGGCGGCCGGGGTGTTCGGCGCCTTCGTCGCGGCGGAGCAGGTGGTCATCGACACGCTGGTGAACCATGCGCATAGCTATGTCTACACCACGGCCACGCCGCCCGCCCTGTCGGCGGCCTTGCTGGAAAGTCTGGACCTGATCGAACAGGGCGATGCCTTGCGCAGCCATCTGCACCATCTCGTCGCCAAGCTGCGCGCGGGACTGGCCGACCTGCCCTGGCGGCTGATGCCGTCCGATACTGCCATCCAGCCCCTGCTGGTCGGCGACAACCTCCATGCGCTGCAGTTGAGTGAGGAGCTGCGCGCGCGCGGCATCTGGGTCGCCGCTATCCGTCCGCCCACCGTGCCCGAGGGCACGGCGCGCCTGCGCATCACCCTGTCGGCGGCGCATACCGAGGCGGATGTGGAGCGCCTGATTGGGGCCTTGCATGAGCTTGCATGTTGAAGTGAGCGGACAAGGCCGACTGCTGGTCATGCTGCATGGCTGGGGTATGCATGGCGGCATCTGGGGCGATGCCGCGGCGCGGCTGGCGCAGTCGTGTGCCGTGCACGTGGTCGATTTGCCGGGACATGGCGCGAGCGCGGAGGCAGGAGCCTTTACGCTGGAGGAGGTAGTTGCCCGGCTGGATGCGCATTTCGGCGAGCCGGTGGCCGTGCTCGGCTGGTCGCTCGGCGGCCTCATCGCCCAGCATTGGGCGGCGCGTCAGCCGGGTAAAGTGGAACGTCTGATTCTGGTTGCCAGCACCCCATGTTTCACCGAACGCGAAGACTGGTCGTTCGGCATGCCGCAACAGACGCTGCAGCAGTTCGCCATGGAGCTGGAACAAGACCCTGCGGCCACGTTGCGGCGCTTCCTGGCGCTGCAGGTGCGCGGCAGCGAGAACGAGCGTGCGCTGCTGGCGATGTTGCGCGAGCAGCTGGCCAGACGTAGTGCCCCGTCATTGGCCGCGCTGCGCGGTGGACTGGACATCTTGCGCGATGCCGACCTGCGCGCAGCGGCCGCTGCCATCGGGCAGCCGCTGCTGGCCGTCGCGGGCAGCCGCGACAAGTTGACGCCGCCGGAAGCCTCATGGTTCCTGGCGCAAGTGATGCCGCGGGCGCGGGTGGTCGAGATCGGTGGCGCGGCCCATGCGCCGTTCCTGTCGCACCCGGAGCGTTTCGCGGCGGAGGTGAAGGATTTCCTGGATGAATGACTACGAGATAGACAAGCGCGCAGTGCGCCGCGCTTTCAGCAAGGCTGCGGCAACCTACGATGCAGCGGCGGTGATGCAGCACGAGGTGTGCGTGCGCATGCTGGAGAAACTGGAGGTGATCCGGGTACAGCCGGAACGCCTGCTGGATGTCGGCAGCCGAAAGCTCCACTCCATAGGCCTGCGCGCGTGCCTGGATGCCTTCGGCGGCGGCCCTTTGCGCCTGCGCCCAGCCGCCATCGAAGGCCGCGACCAGGTCGGCGGCGGGCGGC
>JBBIGX010000149.1:0-4007 GCA_037447315.1 Gallionellaceae bacterium
GCCGACGTTGGTGGCATCGCCCGCCGGGGCGGTGATGTTGACGCGCAGGTTGGGGTCGAGGCTGTTGACGAGTTCGACGCTGCTGCCGGCAGCCAGCAGGATCTCGCCGTTGGGGGCGGTGATGATGCCGCTGTTCTCGACGTTCGGCGCGATGAGCCAGATCTCGCCGCCTTGTTGGGCGGTGAGGTTGCCGGCGTTGCGGACGGCTTGTGCGTTGGGAATGCTGGTGAAGCGGTGGCGGCCGGCCAGGAAGTCGGCGTCGCTGAGGTTGAGCGAGGTGGCGACAAGGCCGGCGACATCGACGGTGGCGCCTTGACCGAACACGATGCCGTTGGGGTTGACGAGGAACACACGGCCGTTGGATTGCAGGCTGCCCAGTATCTGGCTGGTGTTGCCGCCGACCACACGGTTGAGCACGGCGGAGCTGGCGCTCTGCTGGGCGAAGCGGGTGATCTCGTTCTGCTGGATGCTGAAATCCTGCCAGTGGATGATGGTGCCAGGGGTGTTGGTGACGGTAAGGGTGTTGCCGCTGGTGTTGAAGCTGGCGCTGCCGCTGATGACTTGCCCGCCCACGGGGTTGGCTTGGGCGCCGAAGGAGAGCAGGCAAAGCGCCGAGATAACACTGAGCTTGAGGCGGTGACGGTGGATGTCGTCCGTGGCCGCATCCACATCCCCGATGTTCAGTACCCGCATCAGGCTGGAAACAGAACGCTTGCCCTTGCTCTTGACCAGTTCCGATACCGCCACCCAGGCACCCAAGGCCTCGGACCAGATGGTGCGGTAGATCTTGTTCAGTGCAGTACCCATACTGCCCTCCGTCACAAAAACGCCTGAAGGGTCAGCGAACGATGCAGCCGCTCTGATCGCTGTTGTTGCTCTCTCCGTTCAGTTCGATCTTCTCCAGGTTGGAATCACCGCTCATGAAACTGGGGGTGGCCGCCAGACGGGTCAGTATCTGGTTGTTGGTGAAGCCGCTCTCCCCCTTGCCCAGATCGACAGACTGATCGCCCTTGGCAAGGATGACCTGACCGTCATGCACGGTGACATACAGGCCAGGATCGCCTGCAGCCTCCGCCTCCTCGAACAGCTTGTCCACGTCGACCGGCACGGTGTCCGGACGCGGCGCATCGTTGTTCTGCACCGCGGGTGGCAATGTCAGGATGCGCACCGGCTTACCCGTCTCGCGCGCAATCATCGCAGCCTGGTTGACCGCCACAGTGAAGGAACCGCCGGGGCCCACCAGCACCACTTCGCCTTGCCACACATACACCCCAGCACCATTCATCGGATCACCCGATCCCGCAGGCGCTTCGGCGTATTGTCCCCACACGGATGTCTGCACACCGGCATCGTTCATGCGTCCTTGCGCCCCCGCTTCGGCATACTGCGACCAGAGCGTGCGGTGCTTGTCCCGACCTTGCATCAGATCCCCCGCAGATGCCAGCGGATTGTCGGAAGCCTCTGCACAGGGGCCGTTGCACCAGGCATCGAATCCGGTACCGCGGATGCCGATGGTGGCACCGGACATGCGGAACTGGTAGTTGTCGCGGTTGGCACGGCCGATCAGGCCGGTCACCACACGCACACCCCCCTTGATCAGGCGCAGTGCCGCGTTCTCCTGGCCGCCGGCCTTGTCGTACTTGAAGGCCTCGACCTTGAAGATGCTGCTCTGTTGCAGGGTGATGCGTCCGCCGTCGCGGAATGCCACCACGGCATGCGAATCGACATCGCTCTGCAAGGTGTCGCCCTCGAACACCGGGGAACCCAGTGTCAGCTTGCGGATCTGGCCGTCGGCCTGCTTCGCCACCACCTGACCGGCGATACGCATCACACGGCCGGCCGGTTTCGGTTTGGCAGCGGGCGCCTGGGCGACAGTCGCATCATCGTCCTCGCAGCCCTGGGTCGCACAGAGGCGTGAAGTGAAATCCGTGCCGCGGATGCCGATGGTGGCGCCCGCAGCGCGCAGCTGGTAGGCATCCTTGTTGCCGCGCTTGCCGATCAGCCCGGTCACGGTGCGGAATCCGCCCTTGAGCAGGCGGAACACGGCGCTGTCGGCCTGCGGGGCGCTTTGCTGGAACTTGTAGGTTTCGATCTTCAGGTTGGAATCCGGGCGCATGGTCATCTTGGTGCCGTCGTTCATCACCACCTGCGCATAACTCTTCTTGCCGGTCACCAGCACATCGCCCTCCTGCACCGGGGATTTCGGCGTCAGCACGCGTACGGTGCCATCTGGACGTTGCGCAACCAGTGTGCCGCTCATATAACGGATGATGCCAGCTTCCTCTGCCATCGCAACGGGAAGCTCCGCAACCAGCCCGCACATCAGGATGAACCACAGGACGATATGCTTCATGTCACACCTCATCTCAGAACGTTCCCGCCAGCATGGCGTGGATGCGCCAATCGCCCGCCGCCTGCGCCGGATCGCTGCCCGCCTTCATGATGCGTCCTGCATCCAGCCGCAGCGAATATTTCTCCGAATAGCCTGCCCGCACACCGAATCCGGCACCAGCGATAGAGGTCGTGGCATTGGCACTCTTCGATCTCACGCTGCCCGCATCGACGAACATCAGGCCGCGCAGGTTCATCTCGCCGCGCTGCCAGGCCGGTGCATAACCCTCGAAGTTGAACTTGACGCCCTGCTCGCCGGTCTCGCTTCCCTCGGAGAACCCGCGCACCCCCTCCGCACCGCCCAGACGCATCTGCTCACCCTGAATCAGTTCGTCCCCGCTCCACTGTCCGCTGAAGGCAGCACGGAACTGCCAGTCGTCGGCGACCTGCGTGGAGTAGCCTGCGCCGAAACGGACGACCTTGTAGCGCGGCGTCGGGTTGGAGAAATTGACATGGTCATAGGTTGAGAAGGTGGCTGCCTTGCCCTGGCTGGACACCGGCATGTTGGCCGTGAACGAGGCATTGAAATTCAGGTCGCTCTTCGCCAGTTTTCCCTGGATGGCATAGGCCAGGCTCAGCGGCGTGACCACGATGTCGTCATAGAGCACGGTCGGCGGATTGCCGGTCATCTCCACCTTGCTGAACTTGCGCCAATCCAGACCGAACGTCAGCTTGGGATCGAAACTGCCGATGCGCTCCAGCGGGATGTTGTAGCGCGCGCTGAGCATCAGGCCGCCGCCCTTGAAATTGTCGAGGCCGCCGACGACCGAATTGATGCTGGAATAGCCGCCGAACACTTCCACGCTGTGTCCCAACTGGTAGAGCGGCGCCTTGTAGCTGCCGCCGATCACCTTCACCCGATCCGTATATTGCGGCGACATCTGCACCTGCACCTGTCCCACATGGTCGCGGTCGAACAGGTTGGCATCGCGGTACGACAGGCCGAGCCTGGCAACGCCGGTCTCCGCCGACCCGGAATTGTCCAGCGTGACGACCCACTGGCGGGGATCGAGGTCGCTGACCAGCACGCTGGCATCGAGCCGTTCATCCTCTTCTGCCGCCTTGAGTATCACATTCAGCTGGCGTGCCGGGTTCTCGTTGGCCAGCCGCAACTGGCGCGCCTTCGCGTACGGCGGGTATGGCATTCATCACGTTCTGCTTGCTGAAGAACTTGTTGTCCTTCACTTCGATCTTGCCGAAGCGGCTCTCGATCACCTGGAAACGCACCGTGCCGGCCTCCAGCTCCTGCTCCGGCAGCAGCACATGGACCGCGGAATAACCTTGGTCGGCATACAGCGCCTCGATGGCTTCCAGCGCATACTGCACATCCGAGAAATCCTTGTCCTTGCCGACATAAGGCGCTACCACACGGTCGAAGTCTTCCTGCTTGAACAGTGTAGCCCCTTCCACCACATACCTTTCAATCGTGAAGCGCAGTACGACAGGTTCTTCGATGGCCGCATCTGCCACAGGAGAACCATCGGCAGGTTCAGCCGCCAGCACCGCCCCCGGCAGCAGCAGTGCGGGTATCAGCCAGATGTATCCACATTTGTTTCGATGCATCACGCCTCTTGACCTTCCCCCGGTTTTTCGTCTTCCAAGGGATGGGGCTCATA
>JBBIGX010000150.1:0-3998 GCA_037447315.1 Gallionellaceae bacterium
GCTCCGTGCGCCTTGCATCTGGCCATCCTCGCTACGTTTTTCAACGGCCTGCTAATGCCATCGCCCGCATCGCCACCCTTACTGCCGCATTCGTGCTGGCGGGTTGTGTGCCGACGACCAACATCCGCGAGCCGCTGACGGTGGCGCCGGCCGCGGCGCGTCCCGCACCTGCGGCGGCCAACGGCGCGATCTTCCAGGCCGGCGTGAACGATCGTCCGCTGTTCGAGGACCGCCGTGCGCGCCGGGTCGGCGATATCGTGACCATCAACATCGTCGAGACCACGGCCGCCACCGGCAAATCGGGCGTCACGCTGGAGAATACCGGCAGCCTGGCGGTGACCACCCCGGCCATCACCGGCGGACTGTCCGGCAGCAGCAGCGTGAAATCCGGCATCAAGAACGACGCATCGGGCTCGAATACCTTCAGCGGCACGTTGACGGCGACGGTGATCGAGGTGTTGCCCAACGGCAATCTGCGCGTGGCCGGCGAGAAGCAGGTCAGCATCCGCTATTCCGACGAGTACGTGCGTTTCTACGGCGTGATCAATCCGGGCGACATCAGCGGCACCAACAGTGTGCTGTCGACCAAAGTGGCCGACGTGCATCTGGAATACAAGGGCGCGACCAATCTCGACGGCGCGGCGGTCACCAGCATGTTCGCGCGCATCTTCACCACGGTATTGCCGTTCTAGGAGGCTGTCATGAGAATCCTGTCGAAACTTTTTCTCGCCGCATTGCTGGGGGCACTCGCCTTCCCGGTGTCCGCCGAACGCATCAAGGATCTCGCCAGCGTGCAGGGCGTGCGCGAGAACCAGTTGCTCGGCTACGGCCTGGTGGTCGGCCTGGACGGCAGCGGTGACCAGACCACGCAGACCCCGTTCACCGTGCAGAGCATCATCACCATGCTGGCGCAGATGGGGGTGACCTTGCCGCCCGGCACCAGCCTGCAACTGAAGAACGTGGCGGCGGTGACGGTCACCGCCTCGCTGCCGCCGTTCTCACGACCCGGCCAGACCATCGACGTGACGGTGTCCTCCATCGGCAATGCCAAGAGCCTGCGCGGCGGCACGCTGCTGATGACGCCGCTGAAGGGCGCGGACGGACAGGTGTATGCGATGGCGCAGGGCAGCCTGCTGGTCAGCGGTGCGGGCGCCTCCGCCGGCGGCAGCCAGACCGTGGTCAACCATCTCAGCGTGGGCCGCATCCCGGCCGGCGCCACGGTAGAGCGTGCGGTGCCGACCGATTTGGGGCAGGGCGACTATATCTACCTGCAACTGAACACCGCCGATTTCACTACGGCGGCGCGTATGGCCGACACCATCAATCGCTACATCTCGCCCGATTACGCCATCGCCAATGCGCTGGATGCGCGCACGGTGCAGGTGTCCGCGCCGCCCGGCTTCGAGCGCGTGCAGTTCCTGGCGCGCATCGAGAACCTGTCGCTGGATGCGGCGGCCGGCAGCGCCAAAGTGATCGTCAATGCGCGCACCGGCTCGGTGGTGATGAACCAGCAGGTGTCGCTGTCCGAATGCGCGGTGGCACATGGCAACCTGACCGTGGTCATTAGCGCCGATAATGCGGTGAGCCAGCCCAATCCGCTGGCCGCAGGGCAGACCGCCGCAGTGACCAATGCCGAGATCAAGATCAAGGCCGCGCCCGGCAACATGCTGCAACTGAAGCGTGGCGTGGCGCTGGGCGATGTGGTCAAGGCGCTGAATTCCATCGGCGCGACGCCGCAGGACATGCTGGCGATCCTGCAGGCGATGAAGGCGGCGGGCGCATTGCGCGCCGAACTCGAGATCATCTAGGGGCCGACATGGCGCTTCCGGCAGACAGTCTGGGCGGGCTCGCGGCGGACAGCCAGGTGCTGGACCGCCTGCGCTATCAGGCCAGGCAGGCGCCGGATCAGGCGCTGAAGGCGGTTGCGCAGCAGTTCGAGATGGTATTCCTCAACATGATGCTGAAGAGCATGCGCGACGCGACACCGCAGGACGGCATGATGGACAGCGAGCAGACCAAGCTGTTCACCGGCATGCTCGACCAGCAGCTGGCGCAGGAGATGTCCAAGCGCGGCGTGGGGCTGGCGGAGCTGATGGTGCGCCAGTTGAGCGGTCAGCAAGCCCCCATCGTCGCACCGCCTCCTGCTGCCGTGTCCTCCGCTTACCAGCCCATGACGCAGCAGGGTTTCATCGAACGCATGCGGCCGCACGCCGAGGCGGCCAGCCGCGCCACCGGCGTGCCGGTCGAGTTCATCATGGGCCAGGCGGCGCTGGAGAGTGGCTGGGGCAAGCGCGAGATCCGCCATGCCGACGGCAGCAACAGCCATAACCTGTTCGGCATCAAGGCAGGCCGCGACTGGCCGGGCAAGGTGGCCGAAGTCACCACCACCGAATACCATGACGGCGTCGCCAGCAAGCAGGTGGCACGTTTCCGGGCCTATGACTCCTACGCCGAAGCCTTCTTGGACTATGCCCGTCTGTTGAGCCGGAACCCGCGCTATGCCGGTGCACTGGGGCAGGAGAGTGCCGTGGCCTTCGCCCAGGCGCTGCAAAAAGGCGGTTATGCCACCGATCCGCGCTATGCCGACAAGCTGGCAGCGGTGATTGGTAGCATCAGCACAAAGGCCTAAAGTATTCCGGCCGCCTGCCGATAAAACAGACGGAGGATCGTCAGGAAAGTTCAGATGGCTTCAGTCTATAACATCGGTATCAGCGCGCTGAAAGTCGCCCAGGCCGGTATCAGCACGACCACGCACAACATTGCGAACGCCAATACGCCGGGCTATTCGCGCCAGGAGATTGTACAAGGAACGCAGATTGCGCAGAACCTGGGGCAGGGCTATTTCGGCTCCGGCGCCGAGGTGCTGGGCGTGAAGCGCCAGTACAGCGATTTCCTCGGTGCGCAATTGAACGAGGCGCAGACCCGTTCCAGCAACCTTTCCACGCAATACGACCTGGCGGTGCAGGTGAGCAATCTGCTGGGTGACGCCAATGGCGGCCTGGGATCCGCCTTGCAGGATTTCTT
Source organism: Gallionellaceae bacterium (assembly GCA_037447315.1). GTDB lineage: Bacteria > Pseudomonadota > Gammaproteobacteria > Burkholderiales > Gallionellaceae > Sideroxyarcus. Next base: position 3,025 of record JBBIGX010000150.1, read on the forward strand.
CGGTGCTGCCAACACCGTCGCCAACTCCCCGGAATCGCTGGCGGCGCGCCAGACCCTGATCGGCAGCGCGCAGTCTCTGAGCAACCGCATGCAGATGCTGGATAGCCGGATGACCGAGATTCGCAACAGCCTGAACGGCCAGATCAGCAACAGCGCCACCCTGATCAACAGCTATGCCAAGCAGATCGCCGCATTGAACGACAATATCGTCAAGGCGCAAGCGCAGAGCGGGACCGGACAAGCGCCGAACGACCTGCTCGATCAGCGCGATTATCTGGTGACGCAACTGAGCCAGGAGATCGGCGTGACCAGCGTGAAGCAGGTGGATGGTTCGATGGATGTGTTCATTGGCATCGGCCAGTCGCTGGTGATCGGTACCCAGGTGTCTTCGGTGCAGGTGACCACTTCCGCTACTGACCAGAGCACGCTGGAACTGGCCTATGTCAGTCCGAAAGGGGCGGTCAGCCGCATCCCGCAGAGCGCATTGCAGGGCGGTAATTTGGGGGGCTATCTGACCTTCCGCGACAACGTGCTGGATCCGGCGCGCAACGCCTTGGGGCGCATCGCCATCGGCATCGCCGACACGTTCAACACCCAGCACCAGCAGGGTCTGGATCTGCAGGGCGCGCTGGGCGAGGCGTTCTTCAGCGCGGGCACACCGCAGGTCACGGCGGCCACTACCAATACCGGCAATTCCACCGTGGCGGCGACCATCAGCGATTCCGGCGCGCTGACCATTGATGACTATCTGCTGCAATTCGACGGCACGGCTTATACGCTGTTCAACCGCACCACCAACACCGCGATCCAGTCGTTCACGCCGGCTGCGCTGGCGACGCCGCAGACGGTGGCCGGTACCGGTCTCACCCTGCAACTGACCCCGGGCAGCATTGCCGATGTGAGCGGGGACTCCTATGTCATTCGCCCGACCGTGGCGGGCGCGCGCGATTTCGGCCTGCTGGTCACCGATCCCA
>JBBIGX010000151.1:0-3899 GCA_037447315.1 Gallionellaceae bacterium
TGCGGCGGATCTCGGCGTCCACCTTCTGCATGCTGGCTTCGGAGATGTTCTTGTGCGTGGTCACCGAGCGGCCGAGGAACACCTCGCCTTCGTTCTCGCCATACACCATGGTACCCAACGCCTCGGACATGCCCCACTGCGTCACCATCTTGCGCGCCATGTCGGTTGCGCGCTCGAAATCGTTGGATGCACCGGTGGTCATCTGGTGCATGAACACTTCCTCCGCGATACGGCCGCCGAACAGCACGGCGATGGTGGACAGGATGCGCACCTTGTCCATACTGTACCGGTCTTCGGTCGGCAGCTGCATGGTCAGACCCAGCGCGCGGCCGCGCGGGATGATGGTCACCTTGTGCACCGGGTCGGTCTTCGGCAACAGCCGCGCCACCAGCGCATGACCGGCCTCGTGATAGGCCGTGTTGCGGCGCTCCTCTTCCGGCATCACCACCGAACGGCGCTCGGTGCCCATCATGATCTTGTCCTTGGCCGCCTCGAAATCGTCCATATCGACGAAGCGTTTGTTGCGGCGCGCGGCGAACAGCGCCGCCTCGTTCACCAGGTTGGCGAGATCGGCGCCGGACATGCCGGGCGTACCGCGTGCCAGGATGTCAGCCTTCACGTCTTCCGCACACGGCACCTTGCGCATGTGCACCTTGAGGATCTGCTCGCGGCCGCGGATGTCCGGCAACGGCACCACCACCTGGCGGTCGAAACGGCCGGGACGCAACAGCGCGGCATCCAGCACGTCCGGACGGTTGGTCGCGGCGATCACGATCACGCCGGACGAACCTTCGAAACCATCCATCTCCACCAGCAATGCGTTCAGCGTCTGCTCGCGCTCGTCATTGCCGCCGCCCAACCCTGCGCCACGCTGGCGACCGACCGCGTCGATCTCGTCGATGAAGATGATGCAAGGGGAATGTTTCTTGGCCTGCTCGAACATGTCACGCACGCGGGCCGCACCGACGCCGACGAACATCTCGACGAAATCGGAACCGGAGATGGAGAAGAACGGCACCTTGGCCTCGCCGGCGATGGCCTTGGCCAGCAAGGTCTTGCCGGTACCGGGGCTGCCCACCATCAGCACGCCGCGCGGGATGCGGCCGCCGAGGTTCTGGAACTTGGAAGGGTCGCGCAGGAAGTCGACCAGCTCGGACACCTCCTCCTTGGCCTCGTCACAGCCGGCCACGTCGGCAAAGGTGACGCGCTCCTTGTTCTCATCCAGCATGCGCGCGCGCGACTTGCCGAACGAGAACGCGCCGCCCTTGCCGCCGCCCTGCATCTGGCGCATGAAGAAGATCCACACGCCGATCAGCAGCAGCATGGGAAACCAGGAGATGAACACCTGCGTGAAGAAGCCCTGCTCCTCCTCCGGCCGCGCTTCCACCTTCACGTTGTATTTGAGCAGATCGGACACCAGCCAGATGTCGTTCGGCGCAAAGCTGGTGATGCGCTTGCCATCCGGCGTGGTGGCCTTCAGCGTATGTCCTTCGATGGTGACCTTCTCGATTTGTCCGGCGCGCACGGCTTCGAGGAACTGCGAATAATCGAGTTGCACATGCGCCGACTGCTGCTGGCGCGCATTGAACTGGTTGAAGACGGTCATCAGCACCATGGCGACGACCATCCATATCCCGATACTCTTGAACAGATTATTCACTTTTGCTCCTCAGAAATTGGGCGTGGAACGAAGGTGCATTAGACACGTTCCCGCCTGATTACTCAAGCTTGCCCAGCCCCACCAGATACTGCTCGCTGCTGCGGTCGCGCGAGGCCTTGGGCTTGCGCGCGACCACTTTGGCGAAGTGGTCACGCATGAGCTTCATGTAATCCTCGAACCCGGCGCCCTGGAACACCTTGACCACGAAGGAGCCGCCCGGCGCCAGGTGGTTGACGGCAAAATCCAGCGCAAGTTCCGCCAGATACATGGCCCGCGCCTGGTCCGCCACGCCCACGCCGCTGATATTGGGGGCCATATCGGAAATCACAAGACCGATGGCACGGCCGCCCAGCTTCTCTTCCAGCTGCGCCAGCACGCTGGCCTCACGGAAATCGCCCTGAATGAACTCCACACGCGGCAGCGGATCGAGCGGCAGCAGGTCCAGCGCGATGATGCGCCCATGTGCGCCCAGTTTCTGTGCCACCACCTGGCACCAGCTGCCGGGTGCCGCTCCCAGGTCCACCACCACCATGCCCGGCTTGATGAGATGGTCGCGCTCGTCCAGCTCCAGCAGCTTGTACGCGGCGCGCGCGCGATAGCCCTCCTTCTGCGCCAGCTGCACATAAGGGTCGTTCACATGCTCGCGCATCCATTGCTTGCTGGTTTTGGAAGCCTTCATCGTTTAGAATCCGTGCCCTATCTCAAGAAAGCTGCCATGTTGAATCTCTCGGTATCCCAGCGCCTCGAACTGAAAGGCCGCGCCCACGCCCTGAAACCTGTCGTCATGATCGGCAGCGGCGGCTTGTCGCCTGCGGTGCTGGACGAGATCGGTCGCAGCCTGAAGAGCCACGACCTGCTGAAGATCAAGGTGATGAGCGACGACCGCCAAGTGCGCGAGGCCATGCTGCTGGAGATCTGCAACACGCTCGATGCCGGCCCCGTGCAGCACATCGGCAAGATGCTGGTGATCTGGCGTCCGTTGCCGCCGGCCATCGCCAAGGCACCGAAACGCAAGAAAGGCAAGCCGCTCACCAAGAAACAGCTGGCCAACCGCAGCTAGCCGCAGTTCCGCCAACGACGGCCATGCGGCCGGCGACTAGATGTACTGCACCTCGACCACCTCATACTCGCGCACACCGCCCGGCGCCTGCACTTCCGCGATATCCCCCTCCACCTTGCCGATCAGCGCGCGCGCGATGGGCGAGCTGATGGATATCTTGCGGTGCTTGATGTCCGCCTCGTCTTCGCCGACGATCTGGTAGGTCACCACATCGCCGTTGCTGGTGTCTTCCAGGATCACCGTCGTCCCGAACACCACACGCCCGTCCTGGTTCAGCTCCTTGGGATCGATGATCTGGGCACTGCCGAGCTTGAATTCCAGCTCGGCGATGCGGCCCTCGATGAACCCCTGGCGCTCCTTGGCGGCATCGTATTCCGCGTTCTCCGACAGGTCGCCCTGTGCGCGCGCCTCGGCGATGGCGTTGATGACCGCCGGACGGTCCACCGTCTTCAGGCGGTGCAGCTCGGCGCGCAACAGTTCGGCGCCATTCACAGTCAATGGGATCTTGCTCATCGGGTATTTCCTCAGTTGAAGCGGCGGTGCAGCGACTGCACGTCATACACCTGCAGTTCGGCCAGATGCTGCATGCCGATGCAGGCGGCGCGCGCGCCGGCCAGCGTGGTGTAGTAGGTCACACGACCCTGCAAGGCCGCATGGCGGATGGACCAGGAATCGCGCATCGCCGACGGCTTGCTGTCCACGGTATTGACGATCAGGCTGATCTCGCCGTTCTTGATCATGTCCACGATGTGCGGACGGCCTTCCTGCACCTTGTTCACCACAGTGACTTCGACCCCGGCCGCCGCTATGGCCGAGGCCGTGCCGCGCGTCGCCACCACGGAGAAGCCAAGCTGCACCAGCGAACGCGCCACTTCGACCGCGCCGGGCTTGTCCTCATCGCGCACACTGACGAACACCCGGCCAGCCTTCGGCAGCTTCACGCTGGCCGCCAGCTGCGACTTGACGAAGGCCTCGGCGAAGGTATCGCCCACGCCCATCACTTCGCCGGTGGATTTCATCTCCGGCCCGAGGATCACATCCACACCGGGGAACTTGATGAAGGGGAACACCGCCTCCTTCACCGAGTAGTAAGGCGGGATGATCTCCTTCGTCACGCCCTGCGAGGCCAAGGTCTGGCCGGCCATGCAGCGCGCGGCGACCTTGGCCAGCGGCACGCCG
>JBBIGX010000152.1:0-3899 GCA_037447315.1 Gallionellaceae bacterium
AACCCTCGAACAGAAACTGCACCAGCTGGTGCAGCTCAATCAGCGCCTGCGCGCCGAGAACCAGCAGTTGCGCCAGCATGTGGCTGCCGCACTGAACGAACAAAAGAAGCGTCAGGACAAGATCGAGCAGGCCGCTCAACGTCTGGAACGCATCCTCGACCAACTCCCCGCCGAAACGCCATGAGCGACGTGAAAACCAGTTTCCTCGACGTGAACATACTCGACCGCGAGTTCCGCGTCGCTTGCCCGGAGGACGAGCGCGCCGAACTGCTCGACTCGGTGGCCTATCTCGACCGCAAGATGCGCGAGATCCGCGACGCGGGGAAGATCGCCTCCGTCGAACGCATCGCCATCATGGCGGCACTGAACATCACGCATGAACTGCTGACCACCCGTATCGGCGGGGGTTTTGACCTCGCGGAATTCAAGCGTAGAATGCAGTCCATGCAGGCGACCATCGATGAGGCGCTGGTCGACCAGGATCAGTTGTTCTGATCTGCGGTTTGTCCCCTGCGGTGTTCGTCAGGTCCATAATTCTTTGAACCCATGAGCTAATGCTTAGGTTGCCGACCATACAAGCCGCTGTTGTGAGCGTCCCCTGTGGATGCACCTGATGCGACCGGAACGCGACCCTCTTGAACCCCGGTTCAAGACATTGGGCCAACGGCACAGGCGGGGGACTTTATTCCAGTGCGATCCGTAAGGGTCGCACTTTTCATTTCAGGGGAACCTTTATGCGCTACTGGCTGATGAAATCTGAACCGTCCGACGTCAGCATCGACGACTTGGCGGCCATGAAAGGCCAAACCGTGGCCTGGTATGGTGTGCGCAACTATCAGGCGCGCAACTTCATGCGTGACCAGATGCAAATCGGCGACGGCGTGCTGTTCTACCACTCCAACTGCAAGGAGCCCGGCATCGCCGGCATCTGCGAGGTATGCAGCCCGGCCTATCCCGACGCCACGCAGTTCGACCGCAAGAGCAAATACTTCGACCCCAAGGCCACGCCGGAGCAGCCGCGCTGGATGAATGTCGACGTCAAGCTGGTGAAAAAGATCCCGCTCATCCCGCTCGAAGAATTGCGCCGCCATCCAGAGCTGGAACACATGCGCACACTGCAACGCGGCAACCGCCTGTCCATCACGCCGCTCGATCCGGCGGAATGGCGTTTCATCACCTCCAAGCTGGTGCAGAACTGACGGATGGACTGGCTTCTGGCCTACCTGATGCTCGGCGCCCTGACCGGCTTCCTTGCCGGACTGTTCGGCGTCGGCGGCGGACTGGTACTGGTGCCGGTGCTGACACTGCTGTTCGATGCCCAAGAATTTCCCGTCGATCACATCCTGCATCTTGCGCTCGGCACCTCGATGGCGACCATCGTGTTCACCTCCATCGCCAGCCTGCGCAAGCACCATCAGCATGGCGCGGTGGACTGGCAAGTGGTGCGTCGCATCACACCCGGCATCCTGCTCGGCACAGCCATCGGCGCGACGACCGCCTCCATCATCCCGGCACGGGGACTGGGCATCTTCTTTGCGCTGTTCGTCTATCTCATTGCCGCACAGATCCTGTTCGATCAGGAACCGCATCCTGCACGCCAGCTTCCCGGACGCAGCGGCATGACGCTGTTCGGCACGGCAACCGGCTGGCTCAGCAGCCTGGTCTCCATTGGCGGCGGCGCGATCACCGTCCCATTCCTCGTCTGGTGCAATGTGCCGCTCCGCCACGCCATCGGCACCGCTGCGGCTATCGGTCTTCCCATCGCCATCGGCGGCACGCTGGGATATAGCGCCATCGGCACGCCTATCCGTGATTTGCCGGATCCGCACTTGGGATATGTCTACCTTCCTGCCCTGCTCTGGGTGGCATTGGCCAGCATGCTCACCGCCCCGTTCGGGGCACGGATGGCACACCGCCTGCGCGTCGAACTGCTGCGCAAACTGTTCGCCATATTGCTGATCGCACTGGCGACCCGCCTGCTGTTCAAAGTGTTATAGCCATCGCCGGTTTTCGGGCATAATTCCCCGAAACATCAGGGAGAGACCATGCTGAAAACCTTGTTCCGCACCAAACCTGTCACCGGGGAACCCGGCAACAACGGCGAACTGAAGAGATGCCTGTCGGCCTTCGACCTGACCTTGCTCGGCGTGGGCGCCATCATCGGCACCGGCATCTTCGTGCTCACCGGCATCGCAGCCGCCAACCAGGCCGGCCCGGCCGTGGTGCTGTCGTTCCTGATCTCCGGCATCGCCTGTGCCTTCGCCGCGCTGGCCTACGCCGAACTGGCCGCCTCGGTCGGCGGCTGCGGCAGCGCCTACGGCTACAGCTATGTCGCCTTCGGCGAGATCATCGCCTGGATCATTGGCTGGATATTGTTGCTGGAATACAGCGTAGCGGTGGCGGCAGTCGCCACTGGCTGGGCCGGCTATTTCAACAACGCACTCTCGGCGATGGGCATGGGCTTGCCGGAGATGCTCACCAAGGCACCGGCAGTGGGCGGCCTCGTCAATCTGCCTGCCGCCTCCATCATCCTGATTCTCATGGGCCTGCTCATCATCGGTGTCAAGCAAAGTGCGCAACTCAACACCGCGATGGTGTTCGTCAAGGTACTGACCATCGTCGTGTTCGTCAGCATCGCCGCATTCAACGTGAATCCGGCCAACTGGCACCCGTTCATGCCCTATGGCTGGTTCGAGTCTCTGCCCGACGGCAGCACCACCGGCGTACTGGCCGGCGCCTCACTGGTATTTTTCGCCTACGTCGGCTTCGATGCTGTCTCCACCGCCGCCGAGGAAGCCAAGGATCCGCAACGCGATCTGCCGACCGGCATCATCGCTTCGCTGCTGTTCTGCACGGTCATTTACATCATCGTCTCCGGCCTGCTCACCGGCATCGTGCCTTACACCCAGCTCAACGTGCCTTCTCCCGTCGCACACTCCCTGCAACTGCTCGGTTACAACTGGGCTTCGGCGCTGGTCGCCACCGGCGTCATCGCCGGGCTGACCACGGTGATGCTGGTGCTGTACTACGCGCTGACGCGCATCATCCTGTCGATGGCACGCGACGGGCTGGTCTCCCCGTTCCTCGCCAAAGTGGATGCCGAACGCAAGACACCCGTGCGCGTGATCGTCATCACCGGCCTCATCATGTCCCTGGCGGCGGGCCTGTTCCCGCTCGGTGCACTGGCCGAACTGGTCAATATCGGTACACTGGCCGCCTTCGTCCTGGTTTGCCTCGGCGTAATCGTGCTGCGCATCCGCCAGCCTGCCCTGCACCGCCCGTTCAGGAATCCGTTCGGCCACCTGTTTCCGGCGCTGGGCATGATCTCCTGCGCCGCACTGATGGCCTTCCTTCCCGCGCAGACCTGGCTACGCTTCACGGTATGGCTGACCATCGGCCTGATCGTCTATTTTGCCTATTCCATCCATCATAGCCGGCTGGCGAAAAACTGAAGCAATAATGAACGGACAATAAAAAAGCCGGCTTGCGCCGGCTTTTACTGAGATGACTTTCGTCAAGCTGGATTACAGGCCCTTGATGAAAGCGATGATCTCAGCCATGTCAGCGTCGCTGACCTTGGGGTTAGCCGGCATCGGCATGGAACCCCATACACCGCTGCCCCCCTTCTTGATCTTGGTTGCGATCTTATCCCAAACAGCTGCGTCGCCCTTGTACTTGGCAGCCACATCCTTCCAGGCCGGACCGACCACCTTCTTGTCCACAGCGTGGCAAGCGGTGCAGTTGTTCTTCTTGGCGACTGCCGGCATGTCGGTTGCCATGGCGGAACCCGCGACCATCAGACCTGCTGCAGCGATCATGCTAACGACGATAGATTTCATGTTCTCTCCATTTATTAGGTTTGACTACATTTCACTACGATCGGAGTGCTTACCCCGGTC
>JBBIGX010000153.1:0-3896 GCA_037447315.1 Gallionellaceae bacterium
GCGCCGGAAGTCGCCATCCTCGGCGTGTCGCGCTCCAGCATGAAGCCGGTGTGGAAGGATGGCGAGTTCGTACCGCGCCTGATGCTGCCGCTGTCGCTGTCCTACGACCACCGGGTGATCGACGGCGCGGCCGGCGCACGCTTCACCACCTACCTGTCGCACGTGCTGTCCGACGTGCGCCGCATGGCAGTATAGGCGGTGACCCAACCCATCGGCCTCCTCGGCGGTACCTTCGATCCCATCCATCACGGGCACCTGCGCATCGCGCAGGAAGCCCTTGAGCAATGCGGTCTGGCACAGGTGCGCTTCATCCCCAGCGGCACGCCGCCGCACCGCCCGCCGCCCAAGGCGCCCGCCCGCGTGCGCTGGGAGATGGTACGGCTGGCGGTGAACGGTCATCCGGATTTCCTGGTGGATGTGCGCGAGGTGTTCCGCACCGATCCCTGCTACACCGTCGACACGCTGACCGCATTGCGCGCGGAACTCGGCACCACGCAGCCGCTGTGCCTCATCCTGGGTGGCGATGCTTTCCTGCAACTGCACACCTGGCACGACTGGCAACGCCTGTTCGAGCTGGCGCACATCGTGGTGCTGCAACGTGCCGGCAGCCTGCCGCTGGGCAACGCGATGGCAAATGCCGCTGGCGCCTTGCAACAGGAATACCGCAACCGCCTGGCACCCGGCGCCCAGGCTCTGCATGAAGCGCCCGCCGGCGCCATCTTCGTTGCCGACATGCCGGCACTGGAGATCTCTTCCACCGACATCCGCCGCCGCTGCGCTGAAGGTCGCAGCATCCGCTATCTGGTGCCGGACGCGGTGGTGCATCACATCCAAACCTATCACACCTATTCAACATGAACGTAAAAGAAAAGACCGCCGCCGTCGTGGCGGCACTGGAAGACATCAAGGCGCAGGACATCGAGGTCATCGACACCCGCAAATTCAACTCGCTGTTCGAATACATGGTGATCGCCAGCGCGCAATCCACCCGCCAGACCAAGGCGCTCGCCGACCATGTCGAGGAAAAACTCAAGGAGCTGGGCGCCGAAGTGCTCGGCACCGAAGGCGGCGGCAGCGGGGAGTGGGTGCTGGTCGACCTCGGTGACGTGGTGGTCCACATCATGCAGCCGGCAGTGCGCGCCTATTACAACCTCGAAGAACTGTGGGGCGTCCAGCCCAGGCTGCGCACCCCGGCCGCGAAATGAGGCTGCTGATCCTCGCCGTGGGGAACAAGATGCCCGCATGGATCAGCGAGGGTTACCAGGAATACGCCAAACGCATGCCGCGCGAGGCGAAGATCGAGCTGGTCGAGATCAAACCGGAAGCGCGCAACAGCGGCAAGACCGCACAGCAGATCATGGAGGCCGAGGCGCAACGCGGCAGTGCCCGCCGGGGCCTTGTGCATCGCACTGGATGAACGCGGCGCAACACCCACCACCAAGCAGCTCGCGCAACAGATGCAGGACTGGATGCAGCAGGGGCGCGACGTCGCCTTCGTCATCGGCGGTGCGGACGGCCTGCACGAATCGGTCAAACACCAGGCGCAGCACCTGATGGCGCTCTCCGCACTGACCCTGCCGCACGGCATGGTGCGCGTGCTGCTGGCGGAACAGTTGTACCGGGCGCATTCCCTGCTGCACAATCACCCGTATCACAGGGAGTGAGCCATGAGCAGCAACCCGCCCCGCATCTATCTCGCTTCGCAAAGCCCGCGCCGCCGCGAACTGCTCAAGCAGATCGGCGTGCCGTTCGCCCCCCTGCTGCTGCGCAACGACCCACGCCGCGAGGTGCGCGTGGACGAGACCCCACATGACGGCGAGGCGCCGCTCGACTACGTGCAGCGCATCAGCCGCGAGAAGGCGAAGGCCGGCTGGGAGGCACTGCTGCTGCGCAAGCTGCGCCCCTATCCGGTACTGGCCGCGGACACCACGGTCACGCTCGACGGCAGGATCATCGGCAAGCCGGAGAACAACGAACACGCCCTGCAGATCCTGAGCGAACTCTCCGGTTCTCGCCATCAGGTACTGACCGCCGTGGCGGTCGCCTTCGAAGAGAGGCTGGAGATGCGCCTGTCCACCACCACCATCACCTTCGCCACGCTGAGCGAGGCACGCATCCGCCGTTACCTGCTGACCGGCGAGGCACATGACAAGGCCGGCGCCTACGGCATACAGGGCCATGCCGGCGCGTTTGTGCAGCATATCGACGGCAGCTACACCGGCGTGATGGGCCTGCCCCTGTACGAGACGGTAGAATTGCTGCAGTCATTCGGAGTCGTCACGGCATGAGTGAAGAGATTCTCATCAACGTCACCCCGCAGGAGACGCGCGTCGCGGTGATGCAGCAGGGTGTGGTGCAGGAACTGCACATCGAGCGCGGCAACCAGCGCGGCCTGGTCGGCAACGTCTACGTTGGCAAGGTCAAGCGCGTGCTGCCCGGCATGCAATCCGCCTTCATCGACATCGGCCTGGAGCGCTCCGCTTTCCTGCACGTTGCCGACATTTGGGAGAACCGCGTCGGTGGCGAGCCCGACAAGCCGATCGAGAAGGTGCTGTTCGAAGGCCAGAGCGTGCTGGTGCAGGTGATCAAGGACCCCATTGGCAGCAAGGGGGCGCGCCTGTCCACGCAACTCTCCTTCGCCGGGCGGCTGCTGGTCTACCTGCCGCAGGAATCGCACATCGGCGTTTCGCAGCGCATCGAGGACGAAACCGAGCGCGACACGCTGCGCAACCGGCTGCAGCAGATGTTGCCACCGGAGCACAAGGGCGGCTACATCATCCGCACCATGGCGGAGGGAGCCAGCGACGAAGAGATGCGCGCCGACGTGGCCTACCTCGACAAGCTGTGGAACAAGCTGCAGCAGCGCGCCCAGCAGCTGGAAGCGCCCGCCCTGCTCTACCAGGAACTGGACATCAGCCTGCGCGTGCTGCGCGACTTCGTCGGGCCGGACACCTCGCGCATCCTGGTCGATTCGCGTGACACCCACCTGCGCATGCAAGCGTTCGCCGCCGATTTCAGCCAGGCCGCGCTGGACCGTCTGAGCCACTACATCGGCACGCGTCCGCTGTTCGACCTGTACGGCATCGAGGATGAGATCGAGCGTGCACTGTCGCGCCGCGTCGACCTGAAGTCCGGCGGCTACCTCATCATCGACCAGACCGAGGCGCTGACCACCATCGATGTCAACACCGGCGGCTTCGTCAGCGGGCGCAGCTTCGACGACACCATCTTCAAGACCAACCTGGAGGCGGCGCAGGCGATCGCGCGCCAGCTGCGCCTGCGCAACCTGGGCGGCATCATCATCTGCGATTTCATCGACATGGACAGCCAGGAACACCGTGACGGCGTACTGGAGGAGTTCCGCAAGATGCTGGCGCTGGACCGCACCCGCGTCAGCGTGAACGGCTTCTCCGCACTGGGTCTGGTCGAGATGACGCGCAAGCGCACGCGCGAGAGCCTGGCACATGTGCTGTGCGAACCCTGCCCGACCTGCCAGGGCCGCGGCGAGGTGAAGACCGCGCAGACCGTGTGTTACCAGATCCTGCGCGAGATCGTGCGCGAGGCGCGCCAGTTCAACGCCCGCGAATACCGCATCCTCGCCTCGCAGCAGGTGATCGACCTGTTCCTCGACGAGGAATCGCAGAGTCTGGCCCAATTGTCCGACTTCATCGGCAAGCCGGTCTCGCTGCAGGTGGAGAGCCTGTACAACCAGGAACAATATGACGTCATCCTGATGTAGGGGTCGCGCGTTATCTGCTGGCCTTCCGGATCCGGCTTACGCCTGTATCCGGGTGCGGCAAACGCAACAGTGCGATTCCAGCCGGCGCAAGCCGGCTTCTTTTTTATGTGTATCATCGCCGCATGCCCCTCCCCCGCCACCTGCTCCGTTCAGCCTG
>JBBIGX010000154.1:0-3869 GCA_037447315.1 Gallionellaceae bacterium
GAGGGCGACACCGCTCAGCTACAGGAACTTCGGTTCGTGGATCATCATGCTTAGTCCTTGTAGTCCACCATCATCGGCGCGTGGTCGCTGAAGCGCTGCTCCTTGTAGATGCCCGTGCTGAGCGCTTTGGCGGCGATGCCCGGTGTGGCGACCTGATAGTCCAAGCGCCAACCCACGTCCTTCGCCCAGGCCTGGCCGCGATTCGACCACCAGGTATAGGCTTCCAGCTCGGGATGCAGTTTGCGGAACACATCGACGAAGCCGACCTCGTCGAACAGTTGGGTGAGCCAGAGTTCTTCTTGTTGCCTTTCCAGTTCTTCAGGTCTTTCTCGGTGTGCGCGATGTTCCAATCGCCGCAGATAATCACTTCGCGACCGCTGGCAGATGATTGTTGCATGTGCGGTTGCGACACGTTACTGGCGGAGCCAGCCGATTGCGGGAGCAACCGCGGATCACCGACAGCGCCGCCCTTTGAATTCTCCATCATTTGGCGGAGGTGCGGCATGAAGGCTTCGAGGAATTTGAACTTTACCGCCTGGCGCTCTTCGCCGCTGGAGCCGGACGGCAGGTATACCGATACCACGCTGAGGGTGCCGAACTGGGCTTCGATGTAGCGGCCTTCGGCGTCGAACTCGGGGATGCCGAGGCCGATGATGACATTGTCCGGCTTTTTCTTGCAGTAGATGCCGACGCCGCTGTAGCCCTTCTTTTCGGCATAGTGGAAATAGCCGTGGTAGCCATGCGGGGAGAGCATGTCCGGGGTCATATCCGCTTCTTGCGCCTTGAGTTCCTGCACGCAGAGGATGTCGGCATTCTGCTTGCCGAACCATTCAAGGAAGCCTTTGTTATAAGCGGAGCGGATGCCGTTGAAGTTGAGGGTGATGATGCGCATGTTTCGAATTCCAATTCATCGGTGATACTGCGTTGGCTTCCTCGCAAACTCCTTGCCGTACTTTATGTACTGTCTTCGTCGTTTGCTCGTCGCTGCCTTGTCTCACCTTCGACTTGAAATCCCAATTATTGGTGAGGCGGGCATTATAATGGCCGCACTCTACGACTCGTTCCCTATCCTTCCCATGCACGCATACCGTCAGGATTTCATCCGTTTCGCCGTCGGCCAGAACGTGCTGCGCTTCGGCGAGTTTCAGACCAAGGCTGGCCGCCTGTCGCCCTATTTCTTCAATTCCGGCCTGTTCCAGGACGGTGCCGCGCTGCGCGAGCTGTGCCAGTTCTATGCGCAGGCCATCCTCGCCTCCGGCGTGCCGTTCGACATGCTGTTCGGGCCCGCCTACAAGGGCATCCCGCTGGCGGCGGGCACGGCCATCGCACTGGCCGGGCAGGGACGCAACGTGCCGTACTGTTTCAACCGCAAGGAAGCCAAGGACCACGGCGAAGGCGGCACCACGGTGGGGGCGAAGCTGCAGGGCAGGGTGCTGATCATCGACGACGTGATCTCGGCCGGTACTTCGGTGCGCGAATCCATCGACCTGATCAAGGCAGCGGGCGCCACGCCCTGCGGTGTGGTGATCGCGCTGGACCGCAAGGAACGCGGGCAGGGCGAGTTGTCGGCGGTGCAGGAGGTGCAGCGCGACTATGGCATCCCGGTGGTCTCCATCGCCTCGCTCGACGACCTGCTCGGTTATTTGCAGGGAACTCCCGACATGGTGCAGAATCTGACCGCTGTTCAGGCTTATCGTGACCGTTACGGGGTGAAATGATGATGGATACCAAAGCGTTGCTGGGGGCGGCTGCCTTGCTGGCCACCGTGTCGTTGAATGCCGAAGCCAAATTGTACAAGTGGGTGGACGAGAACGGCACCACGCACTACGGCGAGACCATCCCGCCCCAGTACGCCGACCGCAACGTGCAGACCTTCGACAAAGGGCGCGTACATAAACCCGATGCGAAGGCACGCGACAAGGACGCCTCACAGCGCGCTCGTGGGCTGACGCCCGAACAGGAACAAGCCGAGCGCCGCGACAACGCGCTGCTCAATACCTACAGCTCGGAGAAGGAGATCGACTTGGCGCGCGACCGCAACCTGCAACAAGTGGAAGCGCGCATCAGCAGCTATGCCACGCTCCTCAAATCGGCGCAGGACAACCTGCTCAGCCTGCAGCAGGAGCGCGAACGTCTGGTGAAGCAGGGCCGCAACATCCCGAAATCGCTGGAAGAGGATCTGGTCGACGCGCAGAACCGTATCGCCAAGTTCCAGACCGACCTCGACAATAGCAACGAGGAGCTGGCCACCGTGAAGGCGAAGTATGCCGCCGACAAGGCGCGCTACCGTGAGTTGAACGGTCTGCCACCCGCCGCCGAAGGACAGTGATTCAAACCGGTTCGAAACGCTGGCTGGATGCGTCGTAGCGCATCAGCTGGCCGTGTTCGATGTCGAAGTACCAGCCATGCAACCTCAGCGTCCCCTGCTCCACGCGCTCGCGTATCCAGGAAAAGGTCATCAGGTTATCGAGTGAGCTGAGGATGGCCTGTTGCTCGCAGGCGCGTTCCAGCTCTTCGTTGCTTGCTTGCGGCATCTCCTGCAACACCTTGCTGCGCGCCTGTTCGGCGAGACGCATCCAGCTGTTGATGAAGGATTCCTGTCCGTCCGCGATGCCCGAGCCGCTCATCAGGGCGCGGATGCCGCCACAATGGGCATGGCCCAGCACGATGACATGCTCGACCCCCAGGGTCTTGACGCCGTATTCCAGCGCGGCGCTGGTACCGTGCCGCCCGCCGATGCGGTTCTCGTCGGGCGGCACCAGATTGGCCACGTTGCGGATGACGAACAGGTCGCCGGGTGCGCAATCCAGCACCAGCGCCGGATCGACGCGCGAATCGCAGCAGCCGACCACCAGGATCTTCGGTGCCTGGCCTTCCTGCACCAGCTGGCGATACAGCGCATCGTCGTGCGCGAAATGCTGCTCGCGGAAACGGTGAAACCCTGCGATCAGATCGGCCGGATCGGTCATGCGCCGGTCAGCAAGCGTTGCGCTTCGCGGTACTTGTCGGAGGTCTTCTGCAGCACGTCGGCCGGGATCTGCGGCGCCGGTGGCTGTTTGTTCCAGCCGGAAGCCTCCAGCCAGTCGCGTACGAACTGTTTGTCGAAACTGGGCGGGTTGCTGCCGACCCGGTACTGGTCGGCGGGCCAGAAGCGCGAGGAATCCGGGGTCAAGGCTTCATCGATGAGATACAGCTTGCCAGAGGCATCGGTGCCGAACTCGAACTTGGTGTCGGCGATGATGATGCCCTTGGTCAGCGCATAATCGGCGGCTTGGGCGTACAGCGCCAGCGTGGCGCGTTTCACCTGTTCGGCCATGTCCGCGCCCAGCCGTTTCTTGGCTTCTTCGAACGAGATGTTCTCGTCGTGTTCGCCCACGGCCGCCTTGGTAGAAGGCGTGAACAGCGGCTCGGGCAGCTTCTGTGCTTCCTGCAGCCCGGCAGGCAATTCGATGCCGCAGACGGCACCGGTCTTCTTGTAGTCCTTCCAGCCAGAACCGACCAGATAGCCGCGCACGATGGCCTCGATGGGCAAGGGCTTCAGCTTCTTCGTGACGAAGGCGCGGCCGCGCACCTGCGCTTTCTCGGCTTCGCTCTTCACCACGGATTCCGGATCGATGCCGGAAAGATGGTTGGGAATCACATGGCCGAGCTTCTTGAACCAGAAGTTGGATACGGCGGTCAGCACCTCGCCCTTGCCCGGGATGGGCGTGGGCAGGACGACGTCAAAGGCGGACAGGCGGTCGGTCTGCACGATGAGCAGATGGTCGGCGTCCACTTCGTACAGGTCGCGTACCTTGCCGCGGTGCAGGAACTTCAGACTGGGCAGATCGGATTCGTGCAAGGCAGCCATGATGACCTCGTTGTTTCGG
>JBBIGX010000155.1:0-2335 GCA_037447315.1 Gallionellaceae bacterium
GATGCGGGAGCAGGGAAATAAACCAGGTCCGCATCATCGGCGGCACCCATCGCAGCCGCATCATCACCTTCCCCGACAGCGCCGGGTTGCGCCCCACGCCCGACCGGGTGCGCGAGACCCTGTTCAACTGGCTGGGTCAGACCCTGTACGGCAGACGCTGTCTGGACCTGTTCGCCGGCAGCGGGGCGCTGGGTTTCGAGGCTGCCTCGCGCGGGGCGGAGCAGGTGGTCATGGTGGAGCAAGACCGCACTGTTCACAGGGCTTTGCAGCAGGCATGCGGCAAGTTGGCATTCCCCAATGTAGCCTTGCACTGCGATGATGGGCTAAAATTCGCGTCGCAGACGAAATCGAAGTTCGACGTCGTGTTCCTCGACCCCCCGTTCCGGAGCGACCTGCTGCAGCGTGTGATGCCGCAGTTGCCGCATCTGCTGACGGCGGATGGTATGGTCTATGTGGAGAGCGGCGCGGCGTTCGATGCCGGGGCGGACTGGCAGGTGTTGAAGCAGCGTCAGGCCGGTGCGGTACATTATCAATTATTGCAACGCATCCAGGCATGATCAGAGTCGTCTATCCGGGCACCTTCGATCCCATCACCCGCGGCCATGAAGACGTGGTGCGCCGCGCCGCCGGGTTGTTCGGCGAAGTGGTGGTCGCGGTCGCAGCCAGCCGCAGCTCCACCCTGTTCACGCTGGACGAGCGGGTGGCGATGGCGCGCGAGGCGTTCGCCGGTTTCGCCAACGTCAGGGTCGAGGGTTTTGACGACCTGCTGATGAATTATGTGCGCAAAGTCGATGCGCGCGTGGTGTTGCGCGGTCTGCGCGCCGTCTCGGATTTCGAGTACGAGTTCCAGATGGCCGGCATGAACCGCAGTCTGGATCCGGATGTCGAAACGGTGTTCCTGACCCCGGCCGAGCAGTACACCTTCATCTCGGCCAGCATGGTGCGCGAGATATCGCGTTTCGGCGGTGATGTGAGCAAGTTCGTCTCGCCCGCCGTGGCGGCAAGGCTGCAACATAAAAGATCAAACTAAAGGAGAGTAGACATGGCACTGATCATCACCGATGAATGCATCAACTGCGACGTATGCGAGCCGGAGTGCCCGAACGACGCCATCTCGCAGGGCGAGACCATCTATGTCATCGACCCGGCCAAATGCACCGAGTGCGTGGGGCACTATGACACGCCGCAGTGCGTCGAGGTCTGCCCGGTGGACTGCATCCCCAAGGATCCCAACCATGTGGAGAGCAAGGAGCAGTTGCAGGCCAAATACGAGCGCCTGATGGCTGCCAAGGGCAAGTGACGCACATATTGCCTCGTTCTGACAAGCCGCCCCCCGGGGCGGCTTTGTTTTTGCTTCAATCCGATTGCCGCTGAACGGACAGTCGGTTTCTGCCCAGGCCTTGAGATAGCACCAGAGCGGCCTGCAACGGGGGCAGTATCCGCTCGGCAGGCAGGCGCTGGCCTATGCACTGCCGGCCCGGCATACCGACGGATGCTGGTCGCCAGTGCCGATGAGACGACGGCCTACGCGCTGGTGCGGTGTTTGGAGATCATCGCGATCGCGTTGATGTCATTCATCCTCCTGTTGACCGTTGCCTGGTTCGCACAATGACAAGGCTGGCAGCGCACCCTGCATCAAACACGGAAGATGCAGATCCGCCAGGCAGGCGAAGAACGTTTCCATACCGTGTTCGATCATGCGGCGGTGGCCATGGCGCGCCATGCCTTGAATGGTGACATCCTCGAAGTCAATGACAGCTGGTGCAAGACCTTCGGCTATGTGCGCAAGAGCGACGAGGTGTTCTGGGTAGAGGTGCGGGTCTCGCTGGTGCATGACGAGCGCGGTGCGCCGGATTACTAGTGCCGTGCAGGACATCAGCGAGCGCAAGCGACAGGAAGAAGAGCGCAACGCCAATCTGTTGCAGATGGCACTGGATGCCACGCAGGAAGCGGTGTGGGAGTGGGACCTGGAGACCGGGCAGGCGTGGTTCATCCCCGAGTACTACACCATGCTGGGCTACCTGCCGGACGAGTTTCCGTCTAACCAGCAGGAATGGCGTTACCGCCCAGCGCCCGATCATAACCATGCCCTGCATGAACAGATCGTGGCGCTGGCGCCGACCTCGATGGTTGCAAGCCGGTCGACGACATGTATGGACATGACGCCGGCGACGCGGTGCTGCGCATGGCCGCCCAGCGCCTGCTGGCCTGTGCGCGCGCCGTCGATACTGCGGTGCGCTTCGGCGGCGACGAGTTCGCGGTGATCCTGGGGGACCTGGACGACGCGCGGCAGGCGGCGCTGGTGGCGGAAAAGATCGTCGCGACGTTCGCACCG
>JBBIGX010000155.1:2355-3847 GCA_037447315.1 Gallionellaceae bacterium
TGTCCTGCCGCATCGGGGTGAGCATCGGCATCAGCATGTTCCCCGAGAACGGCACCACTATGGACGGTCTGCTCACTGCTTCCGACCAGGCGATGTACGACAGCAAGCGCGCCGGCAAGAATACTTACACCTTCTTCGGCGAGCAGGCGGGGTAGCGTGACGAGCAGTGGATACGCTTCGACGATTCCCATCTGGTCGGAGTGGCGGAGATGGACGAGCAGCATCGCAATCTGGTGCGCATGGTGAACCGGCTCAACAGCGAATGGCGCAACGGGCAGTCGCCGCAGGTGTTGCTGGCCTTGTTCGATGAACTGGTGACGGCGACCGCGGAACACTTCGAGACGGAGGGGCGCTACATGGCACAGTTCGCCTATCCGGAGCAGCGCCAGCACGAGAAAGAACATGCGCTGCTGGTGGACGAGGCCATGCGTTTGCGCAAGCGCATGGGGGATGGAGGAAAGCTGCTTGCCTTGCAGACCATCAAGGACTGGCTGCTCAACCACATCGACCATGCCGATGCCAGGCTGGCCGAGTACCTGAACAAGCGCGGGGTCGAATGAGCGGGATGCGCCGTTTGACGCCAGAACGTCCGTTCTTTATTATGCGCAGCACGTTCGTTCTGTGCAGGTGACGCCATGACTGATTCCCATCCTTCCGCGCAACGCGACGCGGAGTATCTCGCCAAGCTTCAGGATTATTACGCCGACTGGAAGAGCATCCCGTCCTACGCCGCCCTGTGCGACGTGTTCGGCATCGCCTCCAAATCCTGGGTGAAGGCCATCCTTGACCGGCTGGGTGAGGCCGGCTTCCTCGAACGCACGCCGGACGGCATGTGGATCCCGACACGCGAGTTCTTTGCGCGGCCGCTGGCGGAGAGTTCTGTGCCCGCCGGCATGCCGGTCAGCGTCAGTGCGACACAGGGCGAGTATTACGTGCTGGACGAGATGCTGGTCGACAAGCCTTCGCAGACCACGCTGATCCCGGTCAGGGGCGACTCGATGGTGGAGGCCGGCATTCACGACGGCGATGTGGCGGTGGTGGAGAAACGCAACCTGGCCAACGTCGGCGACATCGTGGTCGCCATCGTCGACGGCGAATTCACCCTGAAGACGCTGGACAAGGAGCGCGGCAAGTTCATCCTGCGTCCGCAGAACAAGGCCTATCCGGTGATCCGTCCGCAGGGCTCGCTGGAGATATTCGGCGTGCTGGTGGGGTTGGTGCGCAAATACCGCTGATCACTGCCGGGGCTTCAGCCAGGGCAGCATGCGTGCCAGGATGTCGTCGCGCTCGATGAAATGGTGCTTGAGCGCGGCGCCGATGTGGCCTGCCAGCAGCCCTGCCAGGGTGAAGTTCAGCAGCTCATGCAACGCCTGCAGCATCTCGCCCAGCGCCTTGTCCTTGCCGACCAGGTCAGGCAGCGGCAGTACGCCGAACCAGACCGTCTGGAAGCCTTTGGCCGAACTCATCAGCCAGCCGGAGAGCGGAATCAGCA
>JBBIGX010000156.1:0-3841 GCA_037447315.1 Gallionellaceae bacterium
GTTGTTGCGAGTTGCAGACGCGACAACGCCCCCGTCGCCGGGGGCGTCGCGCAGGGTGTTACGCCTGGTGGTAGCTGACCACGCGCTCGACCTCGTTCTTGGAACCGAGGATCACCGGTACGCGCTGGTGCAGACCTTCCGGCTGGATCTCCATGATGCGCTGACGGCCGGTGGAGCTGGCGCCGCCTGCCTGTTCCACGATGAAGGACATCGGATTGGCTTCGTACATCAGGCGCAGCTTGCCCGGCTTGCTCGGGTCCTTGGTATCGAACGGATACATGAAGATGCCGCCGCGGGTCAGGATGCGATGCACTTCGGCCACCATGGAAGCGACCCAGCGCATGTTGAAGTTCTTCTCGCGGCCGCCGTCCTTGCCCTTCACGCACTCTTCCACGTAGCGCTGCACCGGCTTCTCCCAGAAGCGCTGGTTGGACATGTTGATGGCGAACTCGGCAGTGTCGGCCGGAATGGTCATGTTGGGGTGGGTCAGGTAGAACTCGCCGACATCGCGGTCCAGCGTGAAGCCGTTCACGCCATGGCCGGTGGTCAGCACCAGTATGGTGCTCGGGCCGTACAAGGCGTAACCGGCGCACACCTGCTTGGTGCCGGGCTGCAGGAAGTCCTTGGCGGTCGGATTGGTCACGCCTTCCGGGCAACGCAGGATGGAGAAAATGGTGCCGACGGAGATGTTCACGTCGATGTTGGAAGAGCCGTCCAGCGGGTCGAAGGTGATCAGGTACTTGCCGCGCGGGAACTGGGCCGGGATGGGGAACATGTCGTCCATCTCTTCCGAGGCCATACCGGCCAGGTGGCCGCTCCAGCTCAACGAGTTGATCATGATGTCGTTGGTGATGACGTCCAGCTTCTTCTGCGCTTCGCCCTGGATGTTCTCGCTGCCGGCACCCCCCAGCACACCGATCAGCGCACCTTTGTTGACCTGGTGAGCGATCTGCTTGCAGGCGGACACGATGTCGCTCAGCAGGCCGGTGAAGTCACCGGTCGCGCCGGGGATGGCGCGCTGTTCTTCGATGATGAACTGGATCAGGCTCTTGCTCATTGCTTCTCTCTCCTCTGATTAAGATTTTTCAACTGCCGGATTTTACAGGTTTTACGGCCGTCCCTCCACGGCTATTTGCCATCGGAACCGCCTTTCTGCCTTATTTGCCGAGTTTGGCGAGCGCCTCGTCGGCGGTCTGGTCGTAACGCGCGCGCTCCTTCTTCGCCGCATCTTCCAGCGCCTGGTTAATCTCGGGATATTTCAGCGCCAGGATGCGCGCGGCCAGCATGGCGGCATTCTTCGCACCATCCACGGCCACGGTGGCGACCGGGATCCCGGGCGGCATCTGCACGGTGGCGAGCAGGGCATCCAAACCGGATACCACGCCGCCCGACAAGGGCAGGCCGATCACCGGCAGAAGGGTATGACCGGCAATCACGCCGGCCAGATGCGCCGCCATGCCGGCGCAACCGATCAGCACCTGCACGCCTTCCTTGTGCGCACGACCGATGTAGGCCACCACCTTGTCCGGCGTGCGGTGCGCCGAGGCCACCACGATCTCGCTGGCAATGCCCAGATCAGCCAGGGTGTCACGCACCTTGACCACGGTGGGCAGATCGTTGGGGCTGCCGGTGAGGATGCCGACCAGAACCTTGCCGTTCGCTGCTTGCGTCATGTCTTCTCCTTGATGCGTTGTCATTTGGTCAGGGCGATAAACAGCTCCGGCAGCTTGACCGGCAGCTGTTCGATCTTGTCCACGATAGTGTATTGCCTGCCGAAGATGTCGGACACATATTCGTCGGCCTTAGGGTCCAAGTTGATGCAATAGGCATAGATGCCATCGCGGTCCAGTTCCATGACGGCCTGGCGCGCATCCTGAATCAGCATCTGCGGATCGCGCGAGTCGATATCGGCCGGTTCGCCATCGGTCAGAATCAGCATCAACTTCTTATCGGCCGGCTGCGCTTTCAGGTAGTGCCCGGCATGGCGCATGGCCGCGCCCATGCGCGTGGACCAGGCGGCCTGCATCGCGCCGATGCGACCCTTCACGCTGTCGTCCCACGGCTCGTGATAACCCTTGATATGGTAGTAACGCACATCGTGGCGGGTGTTGGAATGGAAGCCGGAGATGGCGAACGGATCACCCAGGTGCTCCACCGACCAGGCCAGCAGCGACACCGCCTCCTGCGACAGCTCGAGGATGCTCTGGCCGGTGCCCTGCACCTTCTCGTTCAGCGATTCGGACAGGTCGAGCACCAGCGAGACCGCGATGTTGCGGCCATCGGTGCGGTGGCTCATGTTGATGCGCGGATCGGGCTGCGAGCCGGCCTTGTAATCGATCAGCGAGCGGATGGCGATGTCGAGATCAAGCTCCGAGCCTTCTTCCTGATAGCGGATGCGCACCTTGTCCTGCGGCTTGATCAGGTCGAGGATGCGCTTCATGCGCTTGGCGAGGCCGGCATGTTTCTCCAGCAGGCTGTCGACCTTGGCCGGACTGCCGCCGGGGTGCTTCATCTCGTACACGCTGACCCAGTCCGGACGATAGCTCTGATTGGTATAGTCCCACTCGTCGTAGTGGCGCGGTGGCAGGGCGTGCAGCTCCTCTTCCTGTTTACGCTTGATGTCGAGATGCTCGAACAGCGTGTCCTCGTCGTCACCTTTCTCCAGATAGATCCACAGGTGGCGGTTGTCGTCGCGGTAGTCCACCTCGGTGTCCTGGAAGTAGACATTGGGCGAAAGGTCGGACTGGCGGCGCATGCGCGCGATGAAGGACAGACCCAGACGCGACATCTCGGGACTACTGCTTTCGCCTCGTGCCATCGCCTCGTGAAAGCGGTTGGCGAACTCGCGGATGTCGGCATTCTCATAGCGATAATCCGGATCCAGCATGGCGCGCGACACCATGGCCAGCTAGATGCGGATGGTCGATGCCTCGGCACTCTTCAGCAGACCTTCGTCCGGAACCGGGTGCAATGCCAGGAACAGCTTCTTCAGGCCGGGATAGCGCTGCATGGCCAGATAGTCGACGCGACAATCCTCGAACACTTCCACGCCCAGGCGCTGGAACGGACTCCAGTTGTCCACCACCATCTTCGTGCTCCAGCGGCGGTGGGCGGCCATGTGCGCCAGCGTGGCGCGATAACGGTCGATACCGCGGATGTCGCCGAGATCGTCGAACACGTCCGGCAAACGGATGCCATCCTTGTCATAATACGGCATCGGTTTGGTCAGGCTGTCGAACACCTGCGAATAGGGCACCAGCTGTTCCGGATCGGCCCACAGCCCGCGTAGGTACAGGTCCAGCTTGCGCTCGTTGTCGATGAACAGGGTGCCGTGGCGCTCGCGTTGCAGCACCGCCTTGGCATCCGCCGATTCCAGCGAGAAGTATTCGATCTGCCGCTCGGGGTGGTCGTTGTAGTAGCGAATGCCGTAGTCGATCCAGTTCTTGAAACCGCCCAGCGGCACGATCTTGAGGATGTTCGGCGCCTGCTTGAGCATCTCCGGCAGACCGGGGCTGGCGAAGGTGGTGTGGTGGCCGTGCACCGAGCCGGTGGTGCGGTCCATCATGTCGCGTACCAGCTCGATATACTGCTTGAACAGCTCCTGTGTGGGCAGGCATTCCGCCACCGCGCCGCTGGTCTACAGGAACGGCACGATGGCCTTGAAGTTGGTATGCGTCGACATGTAGTACGCGAACTCGCGCAGCTCGGTCAGTGCCTGCTCGCCCACCAGCTTGGCGACGCGCGGCGCCTCCTCCAGGTAGATCAGCAACGGTTCCGCACCGCGTCCCATCTTGCCGATGAAGCGGGCATTGTCGAGGTACGACTCCAGCCCGGCAGGCGA
>JBBIGX010000157.1:0-3840 GCA_037447315.1 Gallionellaceae bacterium
GGCTATGACCTCGGCGTGGCGCACGACGGCGGCTTCGCGCGCTATGCCCGACTGCCGGCGGACTGGCTGGTGCCGCTGCCGACCGGCCTCTCGCAGTATGAAGCGATGGCGCTGGGCACCGCCGGCTTCACCGCCGCCCTGGCCATCCACCGCCTGGAACAGAACGAGCTGACGCCGGACAAGGGCAAGGTCATCGTCACCGGCGCGACCGGCGGCGTGGGCAGCCTGGGCATCCAGATGTTGGCGCAACTCGGCTATCACGTGGTGGCGCTGACCGGCAAGGAGAGCGAGCAGGATTACCTCAAGGCGCTGGGCGCGAAAGAAGTGCTGCTGCGCGGCAGTGTCGACATGAAGAGCGCCCGCCCGCTGGAGAAAGGCGTGTGGGCCGGCGCGCTGGATGCAGTGGGCGGCGACACGCTGGCCTGGCTGACGCGCACCATGCAACTGGAAAGTGCCATCGCCAGCTTCGGCAATGCCGGCGGCGCTGAACTGCACACCACGGTGTTCCCCTTCATCCTGCGCGGCGTGAAGCTGCTCGGGGTCGATTCCGCCGCCACGCAGATGCCGCTGCGCAAGCAGCTGTGGGGGCGTCTGGCGACCGACCTGCGGCCGCAGCATCTCGATCTGATGACTCGCCGCATCACTTTGCAGCAATTGCCGGAGACCTGCGCCGCACTGATCGCCGGCGCGGCGCGCGGCCGCGCCGTGGTCGAAATCGGCTGAGCGTTTGTCGGCTCGGTTATAATCCGCGCCCCCGTGAGGCCGCCCGGCCTCGTATGCGAAAGTGGCGGAATTGGTAGACGCACTGGATTTAGGTTCCAGCGCCGCAAGGCGTGAGAGTTCGAGTCTCTCCTTTCGCACCAATGACTTACGATACTTTTTCATACCCTGATATACCGTCAAATACCCTGAATTTGGGGTAAATTTTGACGGGATTTGACGGAGTCCGAGGCGTGCTTATGAATCGCCCCGGGTTTTGAGGAGGCTCCTAATCTTGAGAGAATGGAGCCCTTATGAGAAAGAAACCTACCACGAAGTATTCCCCCGAAGTCCGCGAGCGCGCCATCCGCATGGTGCAAGAGCATCGCGTATCCATCGCAGTGGGCGGCCATTGAGTCGATCGCACCGAAGATCGGCTGTGTTCCCCAGACCCTGCACGACTGGGTGAAGAAGCACGAGGTCGACACCGGCCTGCGTGACGGTGTCACCAGCGAGGAACGAGACCGCATCAAGGCATTGGAACGCGAAGTGAAGGAATTGCGCCGCGCCAATGAGATATTGAAGCTGGCCAGCGCTTTTTTTGCCCAGGCGGAGCTCGACCGCAAACTCAAATCCTGAGGTCGTTCGTCGACCGGCATCGCGACACCTACGGGGTCGAGCCGATCTGCAAGGTGCTGCAGATTGCCCCGTCCGGTTATCGCCGTCATGTTGCGATACAGAACAATCCGACGTTGCGCTCTGCGCGTGCCCAACGTGATGATGCCTTGATGCCGGAGATTCAGCGTGTCTGGCATGCCAACTTCCAGGTCTATGGCGCAGACAAGGTCTGGCGTCAGCTCAATCGCGAAGCGCTGCCGGTAGCCCGCTGCACGGTCGAGCGGCTCATGAAACGGTTGGGGCTGGAATGTGCCCGGCGCGGCAAGGTCGTCAAGACCACCGTACCCAACAAGGCGCTGCCCTGTCCGATGGATCGGGTGAACCGGCAGTTCAGGGCAGACCGCCCCAACCAGCTATGGGTGGCGGACTTCACCTATGTCTCGACGTGGCAGGGCTGGCTCTATGTGGCCTTCGTCATCGACGTGTTCTCGCACCGCATCGTGGGCTGGCGGGTCAGCACCAGCATGCACACGGACTTCGTGCTCGATGCACTGGAACAGGCGCTGTATGCACGTCAGCCGGAACTGGGAAGCCTGATCCACCACTCGGACCGTGGCTCGCAGTATGTCTCCATCCGCTATACCGAGCGGCTAGGTGAGGCTGGCGTGGAACCTTCTGTTGGCAGCCGTGGTGACAGCTATGACAACGCTCTGGCCGAGACGATCAACGGGCTGTACAAGACCGAATTGATCTACAAACGGGGGCCATGGAAGAACCGGGAATCGCCTTCTGATGCCATTGCGATTCTCCTTGAGAAAAGGACGATAACTTTTACGGATACTACATCAGCTTCTTCAACTGATAAATCCTCTCCAGCGCTTCCCTCGGACTCATCTCGTCCGGCTGTAGATCGCGTAGCGCTGACACCAGCGGATGCTCTTCCGGTTCCGGCGCTTCGGGCACGGCGGCGAACAGGTCGCCTTGCGGGTTCTGCGCGGCGCTGTTTTGTTCCAGCTTTACTAATTGTTTCTTCGCGTTGCGGATGACGCCATTCGGCACACCCGCGAGGGCAGCGACCTGCAAGCCGTAACTTTGGCTGGCGGCACCTTCGTTCACGCTGTGCAGGAAGACGATGGTGTGCTGGTGCTCGACGGCGGCGAGGTGGACGTTGGCGAGTTGTTTGAATTCTTCGGCCAAGCGTGTGAGTTCGAAGTAGTGGGTGGCGAACAGGGTGTAGCTGCGGTTGATCTCCAGCAGATGACGAGCGATGGCCCAGGCGAGGGCGAGGCCGTCGAAGGTGCTGGTGCCGCGCCCGATCTCGTCCACCAGCACCAGGCTTTTCTCGGTGGCGTTGTGCAGGATGTTGGCGGCCTCGGTCATCTCGACCATGAAGGTGGAGCGTCCGCTGGCGAGGTCGTCCGAGGCGCCGATGCGCGTGAAGATCTGGTCGATCTCGCCCAGCACCGCTTGCTGCGCGGGGACGAAGCAGCCGACATGGGCTAACAACGCGATGATGGCGGTCTGGCGCATGTAGGTCGATTTGCCGCCCATGTTCGGGCCGGTGATGAGCAGCATGCGGCGCGCGGCGTTGAGCGTGGTGTCGTTGGGGGTGAACTGCTCGACTTGCGCCTGCACTACCGGATGACGGCCTTGTTTGATCTCGATGCGTGCGTCGTCGCAGAATTGCGGTGCGCAGAAGTTGAGTGTGGCGGCGCGTTCGGCGAAGGTGGCGAGCACGTCCAGTTCGGCGATGGCGGCGGCGATGCGCTGCAGTTGCGGGATGGATGGCGCGAGCGCGTCCAGCAACTGGTCGTACAGCCATTTCTCGCGTGCCAGGGCGCGGTCGTTGGCGGAGAGCGCCTTGTCCTCGAAGGCCTTCAGTTCCGGCGTGATGTAGCGTTCGACGTTCTTCAGCGTCTGGCGGCGGCGATAGTCGTCCGGCACCTTGTCGGCGTTGGCGACGCTGACTTCGATGTAGAAGCCGTGCACGCGGTTGTATTCCACTTTGAGTTTGTCGATGCCGGTGCGTTCGCGTTCGCGTTTTTCCAGCGCCAGGAGGAAATCGCCGCAGTTGTTCTGGATGCCGCGCAGTTCATCCAGTTCGGCGTCGTAGCCGTCGGCGATTACACCGCCTTCGCGCAGCATGGAGGCAGGTTCATCCTTCAAGGCCTTTTGCAGCAGCTCGACCAGCGCGGCATCGGCTTGCAGGTCGGCGACGAGCTGGCGGATGCGCGGCGCAGTCACATTCGCCAGCAGCGTCTGCAACTGCGGCAGTTGTCTGAGCGTGTCGCGCAGGCCAGAGAGGTCGCGCGGGCGCGCCGACTTCAATGCCACGCGCGCGGTGATGCGTTCCACGTCCACGCTGGATTTGAGCAGGCCATGCACATCGGCGTACCGCTCATCCAGTTCATCCACCGCATCCAGCCGCTCGCGCAACACGGTGCGGTCGCGCAGCGGGTGGTGCAGCCAGTGCGCGAGCAGACGGCTGCCCATATTGGTGGCGCAGGTATCCAGCAGCGAGAA
>JBBIGX010000158.1:0-3819 GCA_037447315.1 Gallionellaceae bacterium
GACTGATGCCCTCAATGGCATTGGTTTCGCCGTCATGCAGGTTGTTCATCACTGCCAGAAAGGTCAGCAGCAGCATGCCGCCCTGCACCGGCGTCAGCGCCATCACGATGCGCTCACCGCTGAACAGCGCGATGGCCTCGATCACCGGCAAGGTCAGCAGCACGGTGGCCAGCGAGGCACCAAGCGCGATGTTCACCGTGGTTTGCATGCGATTGTTCTGCGCCGCGCGCAGCGCAGTGAGGATCTCCGGGCTGGCCGAGATCAGCGCCACCAGCACCGCCGGTATGGCCTTGGGCAGGCCGCTGCCGGCCAGGCCGGCATCGAGCAACACCGACAACACCTCGGACAACAGGCCGACCAGCACGATGGCGCCGAGCATCATGCCGACATGCAAGGCGTTTGGGCTGTGCGCCTCATCGTGCGCCTCATCCTCGGTCGAGGATGAATACTCGAAGAAGTTGCGATGCTCCACCGTCTGCAGGCGCAGGAAGGCGGCATACATCACCGCCATCGTCAGCACCGAAAAGATGGAATAGATCTGCCACTGCTCATCCGGCACGAAATCGGGGATGAACATGCCGATACCGATGGCGACCAGCAGCATGGCAACGAAGGAGTTGGCCGACGAGATGTTGTACTTGGTCTGACCGTGCTTCAGGCCACCGACGATGGCGGCCAGTCCGAGGATGCCGTTGATGTCGAACATCACCGCCGAGAATACCGTATCACGGGCCAGTGTGGGATTCGGCTCGCCCATCATCAACACCCCCAGGATCACCACTTCCACCGATACCGCGGCCAGTGTGAGGATCAGCGTACCGTAAGGTTCGCCCAAACGCACCGCCAGCACTTCGGCATGATGCGCGATGCGGAAAGCAACGCCGATGATGGCAACCAGGATCACCCCCAGCAGGCCCCACAACATGATGCCGCCGTGCTCGACCGCGCCGTGCTCCAGCGCAAAACCGAGTCCGAGCACGACCAGTGCGACGGCGATGGGGAACTCATTCTTCAGATATCTCATGCCATACTCCTCAATCAGAATCGATCTCGCAATATTCCACCCTGACCACCACCAGCTTTTCCGTGCCTCCGGGCAATGGCAGGATGACAGCATCCCCCTCGCGCGTCTTCAGCAGCACCCGCGCCAGCGGCGACACCCAGCTGATATGCCCCTTGCCGGGATCCGCTTCATCGATGCCGACGATGCTATATGTGCGTTCGCTACCATCACCGTGGCAAACGGTCACCGTCGCGCCAAAGAACACCTGCTCACAACCGGCACGCTGCACCGGATCGATCACCTCGGAATTCTCCATGCGCTTGGCCAGAAAACGCAGGCGGCGGTCGATCTCGCGCAAGCGCTTCTTGCCGTAGATGTAGTCACCGTTCTCCGAACGGTCGCCGTTGGAGGCAGCCCAGGCCACGGTCTGCACCAGCGCCGGACGCTCCACATCCAGCAGATGCATGTATTCCTGTTTCAGGCGGCGATAGCCGGCAGGCGTCATGTAGTTCTTCGTGCCTGCGGGCAAGGCCGGGAGCGACAGCGCATCGTCGTCATCCGCCTCATCGCTCTCCCGTGTGAATGCTTTGCTCATTGGTTCCTCAAAATCAAGAAAGGCCGCCGGAAGGCGACCTTTTCCTGGTATCGCATCTGCCTCCAGTTGTCAGAACGGGATGTCGTCGTCGAAGTTGTCGAAATTGCCCTTGCCTGCAGGGGCGGCAGGCTTGGCCGCCGGAGCGCTGCGTGCCGGCGCGGAGGAGGCACTGTCCATCACCTCGAAACTGCCGCCGCCGGAGGATTTGCCGCCCAGCATCTGCATCTCGTTCACCACGATCTCGGTGGTGTAGCGATCCTTGCCTTCCTTGTCCTGCCATTTGCGCGTCTGGATGCGGCCTTCGACATAGATCTGCGAACCCTTCTTCAGGTATTCGCCGGCGATCTCCGCCAGGCGGCGGTAGAACACCAGATTGTGCCACTCGGTGCGTTCCTGCTTCTCGCCGTTCTTGTCCTTGTAGGTCTCCGAGGTCGCCAGCGTAACGTTGGTCACCGCCTCACCGCTGGTCATGTAGCGGGTCTCCGGATCTTTGCCCAGACGCCCCACCAGGATCACCTTGTTCACTGACATCTCGATCCCCTTTCACTAATCGTTCAACCGCATCTTCGTCGAATCCGGCCATCTCTACCTTCAGGCAGGCGATCTGTTCGCTCCCCACGACCAGCACCTCCCGCACACCGCGCAATTGTGCCAGAGACAGGCGCAACGTGCTTGCCGCCGCATCATCCATCTCGGGCAGGTGGTACATCTTCGTCAGCAACGCCTGCGGTGGGCGCATACCGGAGGCGACCACCAGCCACAGCAACGACATGCCTGTCGCGAACAGCAGCACCGCATCGCCGCCGAAGAACTGCATCAGCAGGCCGCCCATGGCCGAACCGAAGAACGCACCCAGGAACTGCACGCTGCTGAATACCCCCATGGCCGTACCCTTCGCCGCCAGCGGTGCAATCTTGCTGACGATGGAGGGCTGCGTCGCTTCCAGTACATTGAATGCGGTGAAGAACACCAGCAGTGCCACTGCCACCTCCCAGATGCTGCCTTGCAGAAACAGGAGGGCAAGCTGCGCCAGCGCAGCCAGCGCGATGGCCAGCATGAACACCGGCTTCAGCCTGGCCTTCTTCTCCGCGACGATGATGGGCGGCACCATCAGCACGAAGGCGATGAGCATCACCGGCAGATAGACATGCCACTGGTGCTGTGCATCCAGCCCAAGGTCGCGCAGGATGAACGGCACCTGCATGAACACCGACATCAGGATCGCATGCAGCGTGAACACGCCGAAATCCATGCGCAACAGGTCGGCGTTCCTCAGCACCTCGCCGAAGTGGCCATGCGCCGCCTCTGTATCGGTATGGAAACGCGTGATGCGTGGTTGCGGGATGTACCACAACATCATCGCGATGGAGACGAATGCCAGCACGCCGGTCAATATGAAGATGCCGGACATGCCGATGGCTTTGTACAGAATGGGCGACAGCACCATCGAGAGCGAGAACGTCACGCCGATGGTCATGCCGATCATCGCCATCGCCTTGGTGCGGTGCTCTTCGCGCGTGAGGTCGGCGGTCAGCGCCATCACCGCCGCGTTGATCGCCCCCGCGCCCTGGATCACGCGCCCCGCGATGATCCAGTAAATGTCGTCCGCCGACGCCGCAATGAAACTGCCCGCCGCGAACAGCAGCAGACCAGCGACGATGACCGGCTTGCGCCCGTAACGGTCCGACAGCCAGCCAGCCGGAATCTGCAGGATGGCCTGCGTCAGCCCATAGGCCCCCAGCGCGACCCCGATGAGGAAATGGCTTTCCCCGCCCGGCAGATGCTCGGCGTACAAGGCAAAGATCGGCAGGATGATGAACAGCCCCAGCATGCGCAGGCCGTAGATGCTGGCGAGACCGATACTGGCGCGGCGCTCGAATGGGGTCATCGATTCTGGAACAGACATGACGTGGAGCTTTGGATTCTTTTTTGAAGTCGCGTATATTAGCAGGTCGCCCAACCCCTCGCATGGCCCCATGGAACAGATCAAGATACGCGGTGCGCGCCCCCACAACCTGAAGCACATCAACCTCGACCTCCCGCGCAACCAGCTGGTGGTGATCACCGGACTGTCCGGTTCGGGCAAGTCCTCACTCGCATTTGATACGCTGTATGCCGAGGGGCAGCGGCGTTATGTGGAGTCGCTTTGAGCCTATGCGCGCCAGTTCCTGCAGTTGATGGAGAAGCCGGATGTCGACCTGATCGAGGGTCTCTCCCCCGC
>JBBIGX010000159.1:0-3806 GCA_037447315.1 Gallionellaceae bacterium
CTTCGGCATGAAGGCGCACATCGGCGTGGACAGCAAGACCCGTCTGATCCACTCGGTGGTCGCCACCCCGGCCAACGAGCACGACAAGCACCGCATCCCTGACCTGCTGCACGGCAACGAGCGGCGGGTATATGGCGACTCGGCCTACTCCAGCCAGCAGGGGTTGATCGCCCAAGCCGCACTACAAGCGCGTGACTTCACCAACCAGAAGGGGTTTCGCAACCGGGGACTGACCGAACGGGAGCAGGAGAAGAATCGCAGGAAGTCGCGTGTGCGCGCCAAGGTCGAACATGCCTTTCTCATCATCAAGCGCCTCTTCGGCTTCGCCAAGGTCTGCTATCGCGGCCTGATGAAGAACGGCAACCGCCTGTTCGTCGTGGCAGCACTGGCGAATCTGTTCATGGCGCAACACCGCTTGTTGCGACTTCAGCAGGGAAGGTGCGCCTGATGTGCGGAAAATCGAGCGGCGACGCGGCCGAAACGAACCTTGCCAGGGGAATTCCCGGACAATTCGTGCATGATCGGCAGATTGTGAAGGGAGCGCTCTCATTTGTTGTTACTTGTTCAGACCTTCCTTTGATGATTTTCGCAGCCAGGCGCAGGTCGGAAATGTGACCGAAGCTCTGATGCCGCAGACGCCCCGTGCGGTCGATCAGCAATAGTGTCGGCGTGCCTTGCATGCGGTATGCTGCCATGGTCCGCGGGACAGATCCACCATCTTCTGTGGGTCTATCCACGCCAACCGGGAAACGGATGCCGTATTCGTGGACGAAGGTGCGCAGCGCCGCGACGGTCATGGCATCGTGATGCTCGAACACCGTATGCAGACCCACGACCATAACCTCTTGCAGGGTGAAGACTTCATGCACCGCCTTGATTTGTGGAAGCGCATGGGCCACGCAGCCGGGGCACAGCATCTGGAAAGCCAACGCGACCACGACATGGCCGCGTTGCGCCTCCAGATCCAGTGGCGCCGTCGTGTTCAACCATTCCGAAATGCGCCAGGGCGGCGCCTGAAAGGCTGATCCACGACGGTCCCTCAGTCACGCAAGCGGCTGAAGGTATAGTCCTGCGCCTTTTGCGACTGGTGGCAGGCGAAGCAGGCCGTAGCCGCATTCGCGCCGACCACCCGTTTGGCCGGATCGCCGCCGCCGAAGCCCTCGAAGCCCCAGCCACCAGTTGCGGCGTATTTCTTCGCATCCTTGTGCATCACGCCCACCACCTTGCGAGTGCCTTCCGTGATGGCATTACCTTCACGTACCGCTTCGAGCAGATCGAATACAATCACGGAGCCGTCGGGGAACCGATTGCCCTGGTAGCCTTGGATGGCCTTTGCGTTTGCGTATATGTGATGCAGGCCGCCGAAGGAAGCGAACAGAGGATGCCCTTCCTCGATCACCATGCTCTTGACGTGGTGCCAGTCACGATAGCCTTTGGGATAGGGAACCTCGGGCCCCGCAGCCAGCGCCGTCGCAACAAATGACATGCCGAGCAAGGTCAGTACAGCTGTTTTCATGCTCTGAATAGATTGCCTTTTCATGATAGGACTCCTAACTATTAGGGTTAACAAAAAAACCCGCTCAAGGTGAACGGGGACCAGGCCGCCGTCAGGCGGCGGATTCGTGCTCAGCGCAGTCGACGCGCAAGTGCCGCTCGGCCATCGGCGCGCCCACGAAGGCGCAGAAATGCGGCGTGTCCGTGCCTGGTGCGACGTTTTCGCGAAAGTATCGACAGGTCACACAGGTGCGTTGCGGCGCGATCAACTGGCGCAGTTGCAACTGCCGGATCATCTTGACCACCAGCCTCAGCAGCGTTTCCTGTTCGGCCGGGGTGAGCCCCGCCACGACCGGCACGAAACTGCTAGGCCACGCGTGCGCCATCCAGTTACCCTTCGCCGTCGCCTTCAACGCGACCGCGCGACCGTCGGCTGCATCCGCGAGCTTACGCACCAGTCCTTTGTGCTCCAACGCCGACACGGCATCGCTGGCCGTTGCCTTGCGCACGCTGGCGTGCGCAGCCGCGTCGGTGAGGCGGACGCCCGCCGAACGATTGGCAACGAAGCGCAGGATGTCCGCCTGGGTTGGCGTGAGTCCTGCCGTCTCCGCCGCCTGCCAGTCGAGCTGACGGGCAACCGCGGCCAGTCGAGCGAGGCCGTCGGCCAGCCGCCGATCCAAGGGTTCGGTCAATTGATCAAGGTTCATAGTTAGGAATCCTAATCAAAATTCCGACAATGTCAAGTAGCCTGATGTCCGCCATAATGCATGGAATCAAATTGTCTTGATGATGGAGGACGGTTTGTTGCCCTCCATGTGATTTTTGACTTGCGAATTTTATCCCCTGTGCGCCGCCGAGTAGCGCAGACTGGTCATGGGTAGTCCGACGAATATGTCTGAGCACGTGACCACGCAGCGGGTCGTGCGAGTTTATGAGGAAGCCTGGCCAGTCGAGCAACGCAGGGAACCTACGAAGCGAGCGGCGCACCGGGGGCGACTTATTTTGGTTGCTTTTCTTGGCAAGACAAGAAAGGTCGAGTTTCCGGCAGTAGAGGTCAATAGTTTCCAGCCAAGCTGCCCGCAATAGAAACGAAAGCAAGGAGTGCTGCATGGCAACAGCGGTCATCCCGTGGCGAACCATCTCGAGGATGTCCTCGAAATGGTCGAGATCGGTTCGGCCGCGAAACGCCTGATCGCCGATGTACGTCTTTCGCGTGCCCATCTGATTAAGAACACTGGATTCCGGCCTTCGCCGGAATGACGAGCCGATTAATCCGGCGCTTCCGGAGGGCATCACGCCTTGTGATAAATCTGCGCTCCCTGCTTCACGAATTCGATGGACTTAGTTTCCATCGCCCTTTCCAGCGCAATTTGTTCTGATACACCTTCCTTCGCAGCAAAGTCGCGCACATCCTGGCTGATCTTCATCGAGCAGAACTGCGGGCCGCACATGGAGCAGAAGTGGGCGACCTTGGCGGATTCCTTGGGCAGGGTCTCGTCGTGGAATTCGCGCGCGCGGTCGGGGTCGAGGCCGAGGTTGAACTGGTCTTCCCAGCGGAATTCGAAGCGCGCCTTGCTCATGGCGTTGTCGCGGATCTGCGCGCCGGGGTGGCCCTTGGCGAGGTCGGCGGCGTGGGCGGCGATCTTGTAGGTGATGATGCCTTCCTTCACGTCGGCCTTGCTGGGCAGGCCGAGGTGTTCCTTGGGGGTGACGTAGCAGAGCATGGCGGTGCCGAACCAGCCGATCATCGCGGCGCCAATCGCGCTGGTGATGTGGTCGTAGCCGGGGGCGATGTCCTGCGTCAGCGGGCCGAGGGTGTAGAAGGGCGCTTCGTGGCACCACTTCAGTTGCAGGTCCATGTTCTCCTTGATCATGTGCATCGGCACATGGCCGGGGCCTTCAATCATCACCTGCACGTCATGCTTCCAGGCGATCTGGGTCAGTTCACCCAGCGTCTTGAGTTCGCTGAGCTGGGCTTCGTCGTTGGCGTCGTAGATCGAGCCGGGGCGCAGGCCATCGCCGAGCGAGAAGGTGACGTCGTAGGCCTTCATGATCTCGCAGATCTCTTCGAAGTGCGTGTAAAGGAAATTCTCCTTGTGATGCGCGAGGCACCACTTGGCCATGATGGAGCCGCCGCGCGAGACGATGCCGGTCATGCGCTTGGCGGTCATGGGGATATAGCGCAGCAGCACGCCAGCGTGGATGGTGAAATAATCCACGCCCTGTTCGGCCTGCTCGATCAACGTGTCCTTGAAAATCTCCCAGGTCAGGTCTTCGGCCTTGCCGTTCACCTTTTCCAGCGCCTGATAGAT
>JBBIGX010000160.1:0-3786 GCA_037447315.1 Gallionellaceae bacterium
CGCCGCAGCCGCTGCCCGTCGCCGCCGCGCCGGACGGCAGCGGCAAGACCACGATACGCGGCGACGAGGATTTCGCCGGACTGCGCAACTATGTGGCGGGCGACGCCCTGCCGCGCATCGCCTGGAAAGCGCTGGCGCGCGAACAAGGCTTGCAGGTGAAGCAGTTCTCGGCACAGCAGGGACAGCAACTGTGGCTGGACTGGTCGCTGCTGCCTGACATCGCATCCGAGCGCAGGCTGGAGCTGCTGACGCGCTGGGTGCTGGATGCGGAGGCGCAGGGCCTGCGTTACGGCCTGCGCCTGCCCGGCCTGGAGCTGCCGCCGGCTCACGGCACCAAACACCGCGCGGAATGCCTGCGCGCGCTGGCGTTGTTCGGAATCGCGGACACATGAGACTCACCCTGCCGCTCACCTACGGCCTGATCGCCTGCATCCTGCTGGTCAGCGCGCCGCATGCCGACCACCTGCCGCTGTGGGTCAGCGCGGAATGCGGCGCATTGCTGCTGTGGCGCGGCTATCTGGCGCGCAGCGGCAAGCCGCTGCCGGCCCGCTGGCTGTTGCTGGGCATCACCCTGCTCAGCGTGGCGGCCATCGCCATCAGCTTCCGCTCGCTGTTCGGGCGCGAGGTCGGCGTCACCCTGCTCATCCTGCTCTCCACCCTGAAGCTGCTGGAACTCAAGGCTGCGCGCGACGCGACGGTGCTGATCTACCTGTCGTGCTTCATTATCATCACCAACTTCTTCTATTCGCAGAGCATCCCCACCGCGCTGTTCATGCTGCTCTCGCTGCTGGTCATCCTCGCCACCTGGATGCACCTGCAGGCGGGCGGCATGGCGCTCAAGCCGCGCCTGCGCAGCGCGGGAATGCTGCTGCTGCAAGCCATCCCGCTGTCGCTCATCCTGTTCGTGCTGTTCCCGCGCGTGCAGGGACCACTGTGGGGATTGCCGCATGACGCCTACGCCAGCAGCGGCCTGTCGGACACCATGTCGCCCGGCAGCATGAGCAAGCTGTCGCTGAACGACGCGGTGGCGTTCCGCGTCAGTTTCGATGGCAAGCCGCCGCCGCGCGAACGCATGTACTGGCGCGGGCCGGTGCTGTGGGACTTCGACGGCACGACCTGGAAGCGCGGCCGCCAGACCAGCCTGCAACCGGGCACGCTGAGCGATACTGCGCAACCGCTGAGCTACACCGTCACGCTGGAACCGCACAACAAGCACTGGCTGTTCGCGCTGGACATGCCGGACAGGCTGTCCATCCCCTACACGCTGACGCCGGACTTCCAGCTGCTCAGCCGCGAGGCGGTGAACGCGCGGCGGCGCTACCACGCCAGCTCTTTCCTGTCCTATCGCGCCAACCCGCAGGAAGCCGCGCATTCTCTGCAACGCGCGCTGGCCTTGCCGCGCGGCCTGAACCCGCAATCACAGGCGCTGGCGCAAGGCTGGCGCGCGCAACATCCGGACGACGATGCCGCCGTGGTGCGCGAGGTGCTGCGCCACTTCAACCAGGGCGGTTATGTGTACACGCTGGAGCCGCCGTTGCTCGGCATGCACAGCGTGGACGAGTTCCTGTTCACCACGCGGCAGGGGTTCTGCGAACACTACGCCGGCAGTTTCGTCTACCTGTTGCGCGCCGCCGGGGTGCCGGCGCGCGTGGTCACCGGCTATCAGGGCGGCGAGTACAACGAACTCGGCGACTATTACATCCTGCGCCAGTCCGATGCGCATGCCTGGGCCGAGGTCTGGCTGGGCGAACGCGGCTGGGTACGCTACGACCCCACCGCCGCCATTGCGCCGGCACGCATCGAGAGCGGCCTGTCCGCCGCCGTCAGCAACCCCGCCGTCCTGCCTTTCATGGCGCGCAACCCGCCGCCCTGGTTGCGCGAGCTGCGTTTCAACTGGGACGCACTGGCCAACCAGTGGAACCAGTGGGTGCTGGGCTACAACACCGAGACGCAGTTCGCCTTCCTGTCGCGGCTGGGCATGGAAGACATCAGCTGGCAGAAGATGGCGCTCAACATGCTGGCCGGCATCTTCATCCTGGCCGGCCTCTTCACGCTGCTGTTGCTGCAACGACTGGTGGTGCGCAGCCGCGACCCGGTACAGGCCGTCTGGCTGAAGCTGTGCCGCAAACTGGAGAAGGCCGGACTGCCGCGCGCGCCGCATGAAGGGCCGCTCGATTACGCCTCCCGCATCGGCGCCGTGCGGCCCGCCAGCGCGGCGGAGATGGCTGCGCTCGCCGCGCGCTATGTGGCCCTGCGCTACCAACCAGACGCAGACCGTGATGCACTGCGCGCCTTCCGGCGTGCCGTGTCCGCATTCAAGCTATAATCCGCGCACTCTTTTTCAAGACAGTACGCCATGCAGATCACCCGACGGCTCGAATTCGACGCCGGCCACCGCATCCCCAACCACAACAGCCAGTGCAAGCACCTGCACGGCCACCGTTATGCCATCGAGGTCACGCTGTCGGGCGAGGTCATCGCCACCGAGGGCGCATCGGAACAAGGCATGGTGATGGATTTCTCGGATGTGAAGCGCATCGCCAAGGAACAGGTGGTGGATGCGTGGGACCACGCGTTCATCGTGTACCGCAAGGACCAGATGGTGCTGGATTTCCTGCAGACGTTGCCGGACCACAAGACCGTGGTGCTGGACGTGGTGCCGACGGCCGAGAACCTGGCGCGCGTGGCGTTCGACCTGCTCGTGGATGCCTACCAAGACACCTACGGCAACCACCTCCGGCTGGAACGGGTCCGTCTGTACGAGACGCCCAACAACTGGGCCGACCACACGCGCGGCTAGTTCGCCGCCACGACGCCCGTCTCTCCCGACTTCCACTCTCCCACCAGCCTCTCGAACTCGGCCAGCGGCACCGGCCGCGAAAACAGATTGCCCTGGAACTTGCCGCAGCCGCGCGCGACCAGCGACGAGACCTGCGCATGCTCTTCCACCCCCTCGGCGATCACGCCGAAGCCGAAGTTGTGCGCCATGCCGGCGATGGTCTGCACCATCATGGCGTCACCCGGATCGGTCAGGATGTCGCGCACGAAGGACTGGTCGATCTTCAGCAGATCGATCGGCAGGCGCTTGATGTATTGCAGCGAGGAATAGCCGGTACCGAAATCGTCCATCGAGAAACGCACGCCGACCTCCTTCAGCGCCGTCATCTTGCGCGTCGCATCCTCCACGTCCTCCAGCACCAGGTTCTCGGTCAATTCCAGCTCCAGCTTGCGCGGGTCGGCACCGCTCTCTTCCAGGATGGTTTTCACCTGGTGCACGAAGTCCTGCTGGTGGAACTGCACCGGGCTGATATTGACCGCCAGATACATGTTCCCCAGCAGCGGATGCGACTCCCACGCCTTGAGCTGGCGGCAGGCGCTCTCCAGCACCCAGCGGCCGATGGGCAGGATCAGCTTGGTCTGCTCGGCCATGGGGATGAACTCGGCCGGCGAGACCAGGCCGAGCGCTGCGCTGCGCCAGCGCAGCAGTACCTCGGCCCCGAGCAACGATTTGGCCTCGTCGGTCTGCACTTGGTAGAACAGCTCCAGCTCGCCCTTGGGCAGCGCCTCGCGCAACGCGCCTTCCAGCAGGGTGCGCGACTCCAGCACCGCCTGCATCGAGTCCTCGAAGAAGCACACCTTGTTGCGCCCGCTCTCCTTGGCCTGGTACATGGCCAGGTCCGCCTGTTTCAGCAACTCCTCGCTGCCGATCTCGCCGCCCCGGAACAGCACCACGCCGATGCTGGGCGAACTCTGGTGCGTCACGGTTCCCAATTCGTAGGGCCGCGA
>JBBIGX010000161.1:0-3719 GCA_037447315.1 Gallionellaceae bacterium
CCCTTCAGGAAGGGGTTGGGGAGGTTGAATATGGCTTTTTCAACGGCCTGTTAATCAAGCACACGAGCTATCGACCCGACGGCGCGTTCCGTCGCGCCCCGGTTCGCGCTGACGAAACGTTGCGCGTTGTCGCGCATCGCCGAGCGGCGGCGGTCGTCCTGCAGCAAGCTGCGCAGCTGCCGCGTCAGGTCGTCTGCGTCCTGCACGCGCAGGGCGGCGCCGGCTTCGATGGCGAGTTCCGTAGCCTGGCTGAAATTGAAGGTGTGCGGGCCGATGAGTACCGGCGTGCCGCAGGCGGCGGCCTCGATCAGGTTCTGCCCGCCCAGCGGCAGCAGGCTGCCGCCGATGAAGGCGACGTCGCTGGCGGTGTAGTAGGCGATCATCTCGCCCATGCTGTCGCCCAGCACGACCTTGGTGTCGGCCGCGCATGCTTCCGTTCCGCAGTGGCTGCGGCGCTGCATGCGGAAGCCGCGCTGTTCGATCAGGCGCGCGACTTCGTCGAAGCGTTGCGGATGGCGCGGCACGATCACGGTGAGCAGGCCCTGGATGTCCGCATGCCGCAATGCATCGAGGATCAGTGCCTCTTCCCCTTCGCGCGTGCTGGCGGCGAGGAATATCGGGCGTTGTGAATTGGTAATGAACCAGGAGCGAAGGTTCTCGCCGAGCCGGATCTGCGATTCGGAGGGCGTGATGTCGAACTTCAGGTTGCCCATCACGGAGACGTCGCATCCGCATAACGTTTTGAGCCGGGCTGCGTCGGCTTCGGTCTGCGCGGCGATGTGGCGGAGCGCTTGCAGGCCAGCGCGGGTCAACTGCGGGAAGCGCGCGTATTCGCGCGCCGAGCGTTCGGACAGGCGCGCATTGAGCAGCAGCAGCGGCGTCGCGGCACGCCGGCATTCATGGATCAGGTTGAACCAGACCTCGGTCTCCAGCAGCACGCCAGCCTGCGGCCGGAAGTGGCGCAGGAAGCGGCGCACGGCGAACGGGTAGTCGTAGGGCAGGTACACACGCAGCACGTCGTCGCCATAGAGCTGCTCGCTGGCGTCACGACCGGTAGGAGTGGTGTGGGTGAGCAGGATCTGGTGTTGCGGGTAGCGTTCGCGCAGGGCTTGCACCAGCGTGGCGGCGGCACGCGTCTCGCCAACCGAGACGGTGTGCAGCCAGATCACTGGTTTGTCGCTGCGCACATTGTAGTGTCCGAAGCGCTCGCCGATGTGGCGCAGGTATTCCGGCTGCCTGCGCGCGCGCCACAGCAGGTGCAGCAGCGCGTAGGGCAACAGCAGCCACAGCAGCAGGGTGTAGGCGATGCGGTGGTCGAGGAGGCTCATGGTCGTGCCTGCGATATTTGCCGGGGCGTCCTCATCATCGCTTGAGATCGCGATAGAAATTTTCGTGCGTGCCGACAAGCAGGAGTACACGCGTTTCAGGATCGAATTCGTATGCCAGCAGGAATAGCTGGTTCACGCAATCGAATTTGAATACAAAGACGCCTGCCAGATCCCCCTTCTTCTCTTCGCCGAGCAATGGATCCTTTACGATCCGTAAGACGGCATGGTCGACGGCATCTTTCTGGTTGCGATGAAGTTTCTTGTAGGCCCGCGCGAACGCGTTGGCCTGCAGAACCTGTATCTCAGTCACGGAACTGTCCAGGAACGAAAGGCGTGCACTGGCTGCGGTCTTCCTTTCTGGCCACGAGCAGTTCGCGTACGAACTCGATGGGAAGATCGGGGTTGTCTAGCGCGGCTTTGCCGACTTTGGCCCAAAATTCGATCTGACCGGCGATGGTGCGACATTCCCCCTGTGCGGCGATCTTAGCCTGCTGATAGAGCTCATCTTCGATTCTGACGGGCATGCCCATATCTTCCCCCTTGCTACTTTTGTAGTACGGAGGATAGGGCCTGATTCAGGTGCCGTCAATGTCTATGGGATCACCTGACATTCCCCAGTACCCGCGCCAGCTGCTGCATCACGTCTTCGACCTCGATCAGCGCCATCGCGCCGGGGTGGTGGACGCGGGTGTTCCAGGGCAGGTGCGCGGGGTCTTTGCCGAGGAATTCACGCACCGCATCGGCGTAGCGGTCGACGCAGTACTCGGTACGTTGGTAGGGGCCGGTGAGGCGCGCGGGGGCGACGGCATAGAGGCCGACGACGGGGGTGTTGACGGCGCGCGCGATATGCACGGCGGCGGTGTCCGGCGCGACCAGCACGTCGGCTTCGGCGAGCACAGCGGCGAGCTGTTTCGGGGTGGTGCGGCCGCACAGGTTGAGGGTGTGCCCGGGGGCGACCTTGACCAGGCGCTCGCAGATCGTGCGTTCATCGTCGGCGTTGCCGCCGGTGATGACGATGCCGCAGTCGAAGAATTTGACCGCCAGTTCGATCACTTTTGCGTAACGCGGCGTCAGCCAGTTGCGTTCGACCTTGCTGGAGACGGGGTGCACGGCGATCAGCGGGCGCGGCAGTGTGGCGAGCTTTTCCTGTGCCCAGTTACGTTCGGCATGGGTGAGTGGCAGCGCCCATTCTGCAGCGGACGTGGCGCCGGTCAGTTCGGTCACGAAGGCGAGGAAGCTGTCGACGAGATGGACGTCCTCGAACGGGATGCGGTCATTGCAGAACAGCCATTGCCCTTCGCGCGCGCGGATGCGGTCGAAGCCGATCTTGATCGGCGCACGCAATGCCGGATAGAGCAGGTTGATGCGCAGGTTGGCCTGCATCGCCAGTACCGCATCGAAGCGGCGTTCGCGCAGCAGGCGATAGAGGGCGCGGTAGTCGGACAGGCTGCGCGGCTTGTCGGTCACCAGGAAGTTCACGCCCTCCATGCCTTCGAGCATGGCATGCCCGAGCGGACTGGTGACCCAGGTCAGGGTCGCATCCGGCAGGGCGCGTTGCAGCGCGCGCACGGCGGCGGCAGCCATGACCACATCGCCCAGCGCGGAGAAGCGGACGATGGCGATATGCGGCGAGGGCGGGAGGGCGGCAGTCACGGGCAGATAGCGGCGGGAACGGGGCTGGCATTGTAGCGAAACGCCCGTGGCAATGCTTGACAGGGCTTCGCCACGCCTGTTGTAATGCCTGCGTTCAACAGTTGAACATACCGGACATGCTCGACGAAAGCACCCATTACACCCTGCTCAAGACGCTGGAGGAGAATCCCGGCCTGTCGCAGCGCGATTTGGCGAAGCGGCTGGGGGTCAGCCTAGGGAAGGTCAATTATTGCCTGAACGCGCTGGTCGAGAAGGGCTACCTTAAGGTCAACAACTTCCGCAGGAGCGACAACAAGCTGGCGTATGCTTATCTGCTCACGCCGCGTGGCATCGAGCAGAAGGCGCGCATGACGGTGGAGTTCCTGCAGATCAAGATGCGCGAATATGAGCGCCTGAAGGCGGAGCTCGAGGAGCTGAAGCAGGAAGCCAGTCTAAAGGGGCTGCTGGAGGATGCGCATGAATGATGTGCGGGGAGGGAGCATGCACATCAGGGTGGGAAGTCCGTGACCCTGGCCGGGAAGACGCGGTCGTTGCTTACCGCCGGCGAGCGCCGAGGCGCTTTTTGGCTGTTGTGCCTGATGCTGGTCGGTATGCTCCTTGAGATGCTCGGCATCGGTCTGGTCATTCCGGTCGTTGCTGTCATGATGCAGGACGACATGGCTGCGCGCTACCCGGCAGCGCAGCCCATGCTGGAGTGGCTGGGCAACCCCGGCCATGCCCGGTTGGTCGCAGGTGCGA
>JBBIGX010000162.1:0-3681 GCA_037447315.1 Gallionellaceae bacterium
TCACCATGTCCTTGTCCGCACCCGGCATCAACTGGTCCATCAGCTCGACCACGCTGATCTTCGCACCCAGTGCGTCATACACCGTGGCCATCTCCAGGCCGATGATGCCGCC
Organism: Gallionellaceae bacterium; assembly: GCA_037447315.1. Classification (GTDB taxonomy): domain Bacteria; phylum Pseudomonadota; class Gammaproteobacteria; order Burkholderiales; family Gallionellaceae; genus Sideroxyarcus. The sequence continues at coordinate 113 of JBBIGX010000162.1, forward strand.
GCCGATGACCAGCATGCGCTTGGGCACGTCCTTGAGTGCCAGGGCGCCGGTGGAGTCGATGATGCGTTCGTCCTCATAAGGGAAGCCGGGGATGCGCGCCACGCTGGAGCCGGCCGCGACGATACAGTTATCGAAGGTGATGACCTTCTTGCCTTCGGCCGTTTCCACTTCCAGACTGTTGGGCGAAGTGAACTTCGCCACGCCACGCACCACCTGCACCTTGCGCTGTTTCGCCAGCCCGGCGAGGCCGCCGGTCAGCTTGGCGATGACGCTTTCCTTCCAGCCGCGGATGGCGTCGATGTCGATCTTCGGCTTGCCGAAGGTAACGCCGTGATGGCTGACTTCGTCCGCTTCATTGATGACCTTGGCGACATGCAGCAGGGCCTTGGACGGGATGCAACCGACGTTGAGGCAGACACCACCCAGCGTGGCGTGCTTCTCGATCAGGATGACCTGTTTGCCGAGATCGGCCGCACGGAACGCGGCGGTGTAGCCGCCGGGGCCGGCACCCAGTACCACCACCTCCGCATGCAGATCGCCCTTGGCGATGCTGGGCGCCGGTGCAGCCTGCGGCGCAGCGGGGGCTGCAGCCGTGGCCTGGGGAGCAGAGGCGGCCTTGGCCGGTGCGGCAGCACTGCTTTCCAAAATCAGAATGAGCGAGCCTTCGCTGACCTTGTCGCCGACTTTCACTTTCATTTCCTTCACCACGCCGGCGACGGGGGAGGGCACGTCCATGGTGGCCTTGTCCGTCTCCAGTGTGATGAGAGGCTGTTCCTTGTCCACGCTGTCGCCGGGCTTGACGGCGATCTCGATGATGGCGACGTCCTTGAATCCGCCGATGTCCGGTACCTTGATCTCGATAGTGCTCATGATGTTCTCTTTCTGGTCAGATGCGGATTTGCCCGTTGCCGAGCACGATGTATTTCTGCGAAGTCAGCCCTTCCAGTCCCACTGGGCCGCGTGCGTGGATCTTGTCGGTGGAGATGCCGATCTCCGCGCCGAGGCCGTATTCAAAACCGTCGGCGAAGCGCGTGGAGGCATTCACCATCACGCTGGAAGAATCCACCTCGCGCAGGAAGCGCATCGCCTTGCTGTAGTTCTCGGTGATGATGCTGTCGGTATGTTGCGAGCCGTAGGTGTTGATGTGATTTATCGCTTCGTCCAGGTTCGCCACGATGCGCACGCTCAAGATCGGCGCGAGATATTCGGTGCGCCAGTCTGCCTCGGTCGCCGCGTTCATCTGCGCCACCAGCTTGCGCGCTGCCTCGTCGCCGCGCAACTCGACACCCTTCTTCAGGTAGATGTCGCACAGTTCGGGCAAGACTTTCTCCGCCACGCCGGCATGCACCAGCAGCGTCTCCATCGCGTTGCATACGCCGTAACGGTGGGTCTTGGCGTTGTCGGCGATGCGGATGGCCTTGGTCAGGTCGGCCTCGTCGTCGATATACACATGGCAGATGCCGTCCAGATGCTTGATGACCGGCACTTTGGCTTCTTCCGAGATGCGCGCGATCAGGCTCTTGCCGCCGCGCGGCACGATCACGTCCACGTATTCCTTCATGGTGATGAGCTCGCCCACGGCGGCGCGGTCGGTGGTGTTCACCACCTGCACCGCAGTCTCGGGCAGTCCGGCTTCCTTCAACCCCTGACGCACGCAGGCCGCGATGGCCTGATTGGAATGGAGGGCTTCGGAACCGCCGCGCAGGATGCAGGCGTTGCCGGATTTCAGGCACAGGCCGGCCGCATCGGCTGTCACGTTGGGGCGCGATTCGTAGATGATGCCGATGACACCGAGCGGCACGCGCATCTTGCCGACCTGGATGCCGGAGGGGCGATATTTCATGTCGCTGATCTCGCCGATGGGGTCGGGCAGCGCGGCGATCTGGCGCAGACCTTCAGCCATGCCCTTGAGGGTCTTCTCGGTCAGCGTGAGGCGGTCGATGGAGGCGGGGTCCAGGCCGTTCTGTCTCGCGGCCGCGACGTCCTTGGCGTTCTCGGTGAGGAGTTTTCCGGTGTTGAGCAGGATGGCAGTGGCGATGTTCTCCAGCGCATGGTTCTTGGCATGGGTGTCGGCCATGGCCATCCTGCGCGAGGCCTTGCGGGCTTCCAGGCCCACGCCCTGCATGTATTGCTTGATGTCGTTCATGTTGCGGTCCGTTTGCGAGTCGGTCGCATTTTAGCATTGCGCTTGCGTTAGAATGCGCCCCTCCTGAATCTTCACCCCGCGCAGGCGGGAGCCAGTTTCATAAATGTCCGACATCCTAAACAAGATACTTGCGGTGAAGGCGCAGGAGGTTGCTGCCGCCCTTTCCGTCAAACCGCTGCCGGCGATGCGCGCCGAGGTCGAGCAGATACCGCCGCCGCGCGACTTCGTCGGCGCCATCCGCAGCAAGATCGCGGCAGGCGGGCCCGCCGTGATCGCCGAGATCAAGAAAGCCAGTCCCAGCAAAGGGGTGATCCGCGAGGATTTCCGTCCGGCGGAAATCGCGGCCAGCTATGAACGGCATGGCGCGGCCTGCCTCTCGGTGCTGACCGATGAGCAGTTCTTCCAGGGTAGCGCGGAATACCTGCGCCAGGCGCGTGCCGCGTGCGGTCTGCCGGTGCTGCGCAAGGATTTCATGGTGCATGAGTACCAGGTCTGGCAGGCACGGGCGATGGGGGCGGACGCCATCCTGCTTATCGCGGCGGCGCTGACGCTCAAGCAGATGCAGGCCTTCGAGAAGCTGGCGCTCGAGCTCGGCATGGCGGTGCTGGTCGAAGTGCATGACGGCAAGGAGCTGGAGGTCGCCCTGCAACTCAAGACGCCGCTGATCGGCATCAACAACCGCAACCTGCATACATTTGAGGTCAGCCTGCAGACCACTCTCGACCTCCTTGAACACCTCCCGCAGGACCGCATCGTCGTCACCGAAAGCGGCATCTTCACTGGGCAAGATGTGCGGCGCATGCGCGAGCATGGCGTGCATGCCTTCCTGGTCGGCGAAGCTTTCATGCGCGCCGCCGACCCCGGGGCGGAACTGGCCAGCGTCTTTTCCCTCTCCGCGAAATAGCCCTGTTTCAGGATTGGCGATCCGAAAGAAGGAGTCGTCGGATGGTAATGCAATCCCCCGGTAGGGTATATCTTTGGTGTGATATCCCGTTTTCCCCTTGCGCCATCGGGAAGTTCACCGCCCCGGTGTTGCAATCCAGCAACAAAATGACAGAATTTTGACGCCAAGCACTTTGGGTGAGGCAGAATCTGCGCCGAGCTCGCTGTCAGGAGCTTGATTGTCGGCAGATGTTGCAGTCTTGTGACGCTGTAAGCATCCCTTAAGCTGTCGATAGTACGGTGCGTTTCGAGACGAATACGGCAAACCGGCAGTCGTCTTCATGGCAAACAACCTATACAACTAGAGGAGTTCCACATGCAAAAGAAAATCATCGCACTGGCTGTTGCTGCTGCTTTCTCCGCTCCGGCATTCGCCGAAGTGACTTTCTACGGCATCGTCGATGCGGCTGTTGCCAACGTTTCCGCTGACGGTCAGAAGAGCGATCTGTTGGGTATTTCCGGCGGCTTGTCTGGTTCGCGT
>JBBIGX010000163.1:0-3680 GCA_037447315.1 Gallionellaceae bacterium
TCCGGATTGCCGAACATCACACCGATCTTCATGCGAATTTGATTGATAAAGATGACCAGGGTGTTGGAACGCTTGATGTTGGCGGTGAGTTTGCGCAGTGCCTGCGACATCAGACGCGCATGCAGACCCATCTGCGGGTCGCCCATCTCGCCCTCGATCTCTGCCTTGGGTGTCAATGCGGCGACCGAGTCGATCACCACCACATCCACCGAGCCGGAACGCACCAGCATGTCGGCGATCTCCAGCGCCTGTTCGCCGTTGTCAGGCTGTGAGATCAGCAGGTCTTCCACGTTCACACCCAGCTTGCCGGCATAAACCGGGTCAAGCGCATGTTCCGCATCGATGAAGGCTGCCGTGCCGCCCAGTTTCTGCGTCTCGGCGATCACTTGCAGCGTCAGCGTAGTCTTGCCGGAGGATTCCGGACCGTAGATCTCCACAATGCGGCCGCGCGGCAGGCCGCCGACGCCGAGCGCGATGTCCAGTCCGAGCGAACCGGTGGACACCACCTGCAGATCCCTCGCCACATCGTGCTCACCCAAGCGCATGATGGAGCCCTTGCCGAATTGTTTTTCGATCTGGCTCAATGCCGCGGCGAGTGCCTTGCTCTTGTTGTCGTCCATGTCAGGTCTCCTTGGAAAAATTTCGAGGGGGATTGTTGCACAACGTTTTACTGTTGTACAGAACGTTCGTTCTTTTTTTATTGGCAGGAGGTTTTCAGGCCAGCAGGTCGAGCAGACCTTGTAACGCAGCCCTGACGGCCTGCGCGCGCACTTCGTCCCGGTCGCCGGGGAAGTACTGCCGCGTCGCCAGGATGCGACCATCGATTGTGGCCCAAGCAAGCCACACGGTACCGACCGGCTTCTCCGGCGTGCCACCACCGGGGCCGGCGATGCCACTCACCGCCAGGGCAGCCTGGGCCGCACTGTGGCGCAGGGCGCCCTGCGCCATCTCGCGCACGGTCGCCTCGGACACCGCGCCATGGGCTATCAGCGTGGCTTCCCGCACGCCCAGCATCTGCTGCTTGGAGAGATTGGAATAGGTGACGAATCCGCGCTCGAACCAGGCCGAACTGCCCGCGACCGACGTGACTGCCTGCGCGATGCCGCCGCCGGTGCAGGATTCCGCCGTCGCCAACATCCAGCCGCGCGACTTCAGCGCCTCGCCGACCCGGGCGACCAGTCCCTCCATCACAAGCCCCGCGCCAGATCGTGCTGGATATCCACTACCGCTTCCAGCCCCACCGCGATGCGGATCAGTCCGTCAGAGATCCCCGCTGCCGCGCGCGCTTCCGGCGTGATGCGCGCATGCGTGGTCGTCGCCGGATGGGTGATGGTGGTTTTACTGTCGCCCAGGTTGGCCGTGATGGAGAGCATCTGCGTGTTGTCGATCACGCGCCAGGCCGCTTCCTTGCCGCCCTTCACCTCGAACGCGACGATGCCGCCGCCGCTCTTCTGCTGGCGCTTCGCCAGTTCATATTGCGGATGCGACGACAAGCCCGGGTAATACACCCGCGCGACATTGGGCTGCTGTTCCAGCCATTGTGCCAGTTGCAATGCAGAAGCCGAGTGCGCATCCATGCGCAGCTTGAGTGTCTCCATCCCCTTCAGGAATATCCAGGCATTGAAGGCGCTCATGGTCGGCCCCGCCGTGCGCAGGAAACCATACACCGGCTCCATCAGCTTCTGACTACCCAGCACCGCACCGCCCAGCACGCGGCCCTGCCCGTCCAGATATTTGGTCGCAGAATGGATCACGATGTCCGCCCCCAACTCCAGCGGACGTTGCAAAATGGGCGTGCAGAAACAGTTGTCCACCGCCAGCAAGGCCCCGGCTTTCTTCGCCACCGCCGCGATGGCCGCGATGTCCGAGACCTCGGTCAGCGGGTTGGACGGCGTCTCCAGGAAAAACAACTTGGTGTTCGGCTGCACCGCCGCCTGCCACGCCGCCGGGTCGGTGGCCGAGACATAGCTCACCTCCACCCCGAACTTCTTGAAGTAGTTGTTGAACAGGTTGATGGTCGCGCCGAACAGGCTGCGCGACGCGACCACATGGTCGCCCGCCTTGAGCAAGCCCATGCAACACGAAAGGATGGCGGACATCCCGCTTGCCGTCGCCACGCACTGCTCCGCGCCTTCCAGCGCCGCCAGGCGCTCTTCGAACATGGTCACGGTGGGATTGGTGAAGCGCGCGTAGATGTTGCCCGGTTCCTCGCCAATGAAGCGGCGCGCCGCCTGCGCGGCATTGTCGAACACGAAACTGGAGGTCAGGAACAGCGCCTCGCTGTGTTCGTGGAACTGGCTGCGCTGCGTGCCTCCGCGCACCGACAGGGTCTCAAGCTGGTATTCGTCGTCGTTCATCTTCATCTCCGGCACGGCAACCGCCGTGCAATAAAAAACCCGGAAAGCTTGCGCCAAACCGGGTCTTTCCCGCTTTAGCTGAATTTGTAATGCGCCCGCAAGCTGTCCCTCAAATCGGCGCAGACGGAAAGTAGCACCGCCGCTGGCCTTCCGTCAACTCACATGGAGGAGACGCTCATCGCCAGGTCCAGCTCCATCTGGTCATCGTCCGGTGCCTTGGCCTTGCCGCCCGCCCGCGCCGCCTCGATCGCATCCAGATACTCGGGCGTGATGTCACCGGTAATGTAGTTGCCGTCGAAGCAGGAAGCATCGAACTCCTGCAAGGAGGGATTAGCCTTGCGCACCGCCGCCTTGAGGTCTTTCAGATCCTGGTAGAACAGGCGATCGGCACTGATCTCGCGGCAAATCTCCTCGTCGCTGCGGCCGGTGGCGATCAGTTCCTTGCGCGTCGGCATGTCGATGCCGTAGACGTTGGGGAACTTGACCGGTGGCGCGGCGGAAGCGAAATACACCTTGCGTGCGCCGGCGTCGCGGGCCATCTGCACGATCTCGCGGCTGGTGGTGCCGCGCACGATGGAATCGTCCACCAGCAGCACGTTCTTGCCCTTGAATTCGAGCGCGATGGCGTTGAGTTTCTGGCGCACGGATTTCTTGCGCATGGCCTGTCCCGGCATGATGAAGGTGCGGCCGATGTAGCGGTTCTTGACAAAACCTTCGCGGAACGGGATGCCCAGATGGTAGGCCAGCTGCAGGGCGCTCGGGCGGCTGGAATCGGGAATGGGGATCACCACGTCGATGTCATGCTCCGGCCACTCCTTGCGGATCTTGTCGGCCAGATATTCGCCCATGAACAGGCGCGTGGCATAGACCGAGACGCCATCCATCACGGAATCGGGGCGGGCGAAATACACGTACTCGAAGATGCAGGGGTTGAGCCTGGGTTGCTCGGCGCACTGCTGGCTGTAGAAGTTGGCTTCGAGATCGATGAACACCGCCTCGCCCGGTGCGATATCGCGCAGGAAGGTGAAACCCAGCGTATCCAGCGCCACGCTCTCGGAAGCGACCAGGTATTCGATACCGTCGCCATGCGCGTTACTGCCGACCACCAGCGGGCGAATGCCGTTCGGATCGCGGAACGCCAGCAGGCCGTAGCCGGCAATCATGGCCACCACGGCATAGGCACCCTTGACGCGGCGATGCACCCCGGAAACGGCCGCGAAGATCTTCTGCGGATCGAGCTTGAAACCGGTGGCATTCGCCTGGAGTTCATGGGCCAGCACGTTGAGCAGCACCTCCGAGTCGGAGTTGGTATTCACGTGGCGC
>JBBIGX010000164.1:0-3677 GCA_037447315.1 Gallionellaceae bacterium
TTGACCCGGCCGGCTCCACCCGACCGGATACCAGTTTTACCCACTTGAAATTCAAAAGAGGCGTCTTTTATTTGAGGCGGCGAATGTTAGCACCGAGCTGCCCCAGCTTGCTTTCGATATGCTCGTAGCCGCGATCCAGATGGTAGATGCGGTCGATGACCGTTTCACCTTGGGCCACCAGTCCGGCGATGACCAGACAGGCGGAGGCGCGCAAGTCGGTGGCCATCACGTTCGCCCCCTCCAGATGATCCACGCCCTTGACCACCGCAGTGTTTCCCTCGACATCGATCTGCGCGCCGAGGCGGCGCAGTTCCTGCACATGCATGAAGCGGTTCTCGAAGATGGTCTCCACCACCATGGCGCTGCCTTCGGCGATGCAGTTCAGCGCCATGAACTGTGCCTGCATGTCGGTGGGGAAGGCCGGGTACGGCGCGGTGCGCACGTTGACGGCCTTGGGACGCCCGCTCATCTCCAGATGGATGGTGTCGCCTGCGACCTGGATCTTCGCGCCCGCCTCGGTGAGTTTTTCCAGCACGGTCTCGAGAATGTCGGCGCGCGTATGCGTCAGCGTAACGCGGCCGCCGGTGGCGGCCGCCGCGACCAGGAAGGTACCGCTCTCGATGCGATCCGGCATGATGCGATGTTCCGCACCGTGCAATTTCTCCACGCCGGTGATGGTGATGTTGTCGGTGCCGTCGCCCGTGATCTGCGCGCCCATCGCACGCAGGCAGTTGGCGAGATCCACCACCTCCGGTTCGCGCGCGGCATTCTCCAGCACGGTCACGCCATCGGCCAGCGCCGCCGCCATCATCAGGTTCTCGGTGCCCGTCACGCTGACGATGTCGAAGAAGATGCGCGCGCCCTTAAGTCGTTTCGCCTTGGCATGGATGTAGCCATGCTCGATGGCGATCTCGGCCCCCATCGCCTGCAAACCCTTGATGTGCAGATCGACCGGCCGTGAACCGATGGCACAACCGCCGGGCAGCGACACCTTGGCATCACCGAAACGCGCCACCAGCGGCCCCAGCACCAGAATGGCCGCACGCATGGTCTTCACCATGTCATAGGGGGCCTCCCAGTTGGTGACATTATCGCCCTTGAAAGTGATCTCGCCCGCCGCCGTCTCCGCCGACACGCCCATCTGCTGCAGCAGCTTGCGCATGGTTCCGACATCTTGCAGATCGGGCAGGTTGGTCAGGCGCAAGGTGTCTGCGGTGAGCAAACCCGCGCACATGATGGGCAAAGCAGCGTTCTTTGCGCCGGAGATGCGGACTTCGCCGCGCAAAGGGACGCCGCCCTGGATGGCAAGTTTTTGCATGATTATCGGATTTCAGGTTGAGACGGCGCAGAGATCGACAGCATCTCCGCCACATCGTAAAGATCGGCGAGGCTGCGCAGATTCTGCGGAACGTTGATGAAAGTCAGCGGCCACGCATGCGCGCGCGCCTGGCGCAACCATTGCATGAGCACGCTCAGCGCCGAAGAGTCGACCGTGGTAACAGCCCCCAGATCGACAACCGATACCTTGCATTCCGGGCAGATCACAGTCTGCGCCGCCGTACGCGCCGTTTCCAGCGTGAGTGGCCCGGACACCCGCATATGATCGCCTTCGATCTGTATCAATTGGCTTGCCCCTTGCCACCGGAATTGGCCACTTTGTTCGCATCCCGATTCTTGGCAGTCAGCACCTGGATGAGGCCTTCTATGCCGTTCTGCTTGATCTCGTCCGCAAAGGAACCACGATAGCTAGTCACCAGACTGATCCCTTCCACCGTCACGTCGAACGCCTTCCAGCCGCTCGCCGTCTTCTTCATCTCATAATCCACCGTCACCACGCGCCCGTCCGCCACATGGATCACGGTGCGCACGGTAGATTCATCCTCGCTCAGCAGTCTGGCCGACTGCACCTCCACCACCGGATCCGGGTAGGTGCTGAACACCTTGGAATAGGTGCGCACCAGCATCGTGCGGAACTCCCGGGTCAGCTCAGTCTTCTGCTCGGGCGTGGCGGTCCGCCACGGGCGGCCGACCGCCAATTGCGTCATGCGCGTAAAATCGAAGTGCGGCAATATCTGCGCGTCAACCAATTGCAGCAAACGCGGCTGGTCGTTGACGATCGACTTGTCGCGTTTCACGATTGCCAGGACCTCTCGCACGGTGGACATGATCAGCCCGTCCGGTGTCGATTCATCCTCCTGCGCCAGACTGGAGAAACTCATCGCCAGCGCCAGCAACATCGCCACTGCCTTCTTCATATTCGTACCCGTCCTCATTTCTTGTCGCTGTCCGCCTGGCTGAACAGGAACTTGCCGATCAGGTCTTCCAGCACCATGGCCGACTGCGTCTTTCTGAACGTCTCGCCATCCTGCAACACCTCCTCGTCGCCGCCTGGCACCAAGCCGATGTACTGCTCACCCAGCAGGCCGGAAGTCAGGATATTGGCGAAGGTGTCCTTGGGGAACTGATACCGCTTGTCGACATTGATCGTCACCTTGGCTTCATAACGCTCAGTATCCAGCGTGATGCTGCTCACCCGTCCCACCAGCACCCCTGCACTGCGCACCGAGGCGGTCGGCTTCAAACCACCGACATTCGTGAAATAGGCATGCAACTGATATGTCTCCGACACATTATAGGTACTCAGGTTTCCGACCTTCAGCGCCAGCACCACCAGCGCGCCGATGCCAGCCACCACGAAGGCGCCCACCCAAAGATCCAGTGCAGTTCGTTGCATATCAACCTCCTCGAAACATGAATGCGGTCAGGATGAAATCCAGCATCAGGATCGCCAATGAAGACTCCACCACCGTGCGCGTGGTCGCTCCCGACACGCCTTCCGCCGTCGGCGGCGCATCGAAACCCTCGAACAGCGCGATCACCGTGACCGCCACGCCGAACACGAAACTCTTGATCACGCCGTTGATGATGTCGTCGCGAAAATCAACCGAAGCCTGCATCTGCGACCAGAACGACCCCTCATCCACGCCGATCAACACCACGCCGACTACATAACCGCCGAACACGCCCATCGCCGAGAACAGCGCCGCCAGCAGCGGCATCGAGATCACGCCGGCCCAGAAGCGCGGCGCCACCACGCGCGCGATGGGGCTGACCGCCATCATCTCCATCGCGGCGATCTGCTCGGTCGCCTTCATCAGGCCGATCTCTGCGGTCATCGCCGACCCCGCGCGGCTGGCGAACAGCAAAGCGGCGAGCACCGGCCCCAGCTCGCGCACCAGCGACAGCGCCACCAGCGACCCCAGCGCCGACTCCGAGCCGTAACGCTTCAGCGTCTCGAATCCCTGCAAACCCAGCACCATGCCGACGAACATGCCGGCCACGCCGATGATGACCAGCGACATCACGCCGCTTGCGAACATCTCCTTCACAATCAGCTGGAAACGGCGGAAGCTCACCCCCGACTGCATCAGCGTAAGGGCGAGAAAGCGCGTCGCCACGCCCAGTCGCCACACCGAATCGACCGTGCGATGTCCAACCGCGCTCAGGCTCTTCTTCAGCGGCATCAGTCCGTCACTCCCATATCCTGCGCATAACTCGTCCGCACCGGATAGTGGAACGGGATAGGCCCGTCCATCTCGCCATGCACGAACTGGTGAACAAAAGGGTCGTTCGACGCAAGGATCTCGTTTGGCGTTCCCTCCGCCTTGATCACCCCA
>JBBIGX010000165.1:0-3676 GCA_037447315.1 Gallionellaceae bacterium
CGTCCTTTCAAGTCCAGCATATCGCCATCCTGGCCGGCACGGTCCGCATCTAACAGATAACCCCCCGGGCCTATCGCCTGCGCGGAGCGGAGCCGCACGAGATCATCGCCGAGTATTGCCATGCCCATCAGATCGATTGCGGCTACGTGCCGCAGGGCAAGCACCTGGGCGACTTCGGCCTGCTGGTGATGGACATGGATTCCACGCTCATCAGCATCGAATGCATCGATGAGATCGCCGACATGCAGGGACTCAAGCCGCAGGTGTCGGAGATCACCGAATCCGCGATGCGCGGCGAGATCGATTTCGCCGAGAGCCTGCGCCGCCGCGTGGCACTGCTGGAAGGTCTGGATGAATCCGCCTTGCAGCGCGTGTACGACGAACGCCTGCAACTGAATCCCGGTGCGGAGAAGATGCTCGCCGCCCTGAAGCAGCACGGCATCAAGACACTGCTGGTATCCGGCGGTTTCGTGTACTTCACCGACCGCCTGAAGGCGCGCCTCGGCCTAGATTATGCCCACGCCAACTCACTGGAGATCGTGGACGGCAAACTCACCGGCAAGGTGCTGGGCAAGATCGTCGATGCGCAGGGCAAGGCCGACTGGCTGAACCATGTGCGCGAAGAACTGGGCCTGCAGCGCGAACAGGTGATCGCCATGGGCGACGGCGCGAACGACCTGAAGATGATGGCGCAGGCGGGAGTCAGCATCGCCTACCACGCCAAGCCGGTGGTGCGCACGCAGGCCAGCCATGCGCTGAACTTCGTCGGACTGGACGGACTGGTCACGCTGTTCGAACAGAGCTGAAGACACAGTTCGCCCCCGGCGGCCGGACGTATAATCGCCCACCTGCATTGCCCAATTCGCGAGCCTCGCCATGACCCAAGAGATCAGCACCGAAGTCCTCCTTGAAAAATACGCCGAACCGGGCGAGACCTCGGTGCAGGACGTGCGCCGCCGCGTGGCGCGCGGGCTGGCACAGGCGGAAAGACCCGAGCAGCGCGCGCATTGGGAAGAGGCGTTCTTCCTCGCGCAGGAGGATGGTTTCATCCCCGCCGGGCGCATCAATTCCGCCGCGGGGCTGGACAGCCAAGCCACGCTCATCAACTGTTTCGTGCAGCCGGTTGGTGACGCCATCTCCGGCACCGTGGACGGTCGCCCCGGCATCTATGACGCCCTGCAACAGGCCGCCGAGACCATGCGCCGCGGCGGCGGCGTGGGCTATGACTTCTCCGCCATCCGCCCCGAAGGCGCGCACGTGAAGGGCACCAACTCGCGCGCTTCCGGCCCCATCTCCTACATGCGCGTGTTCGACCGTTCCTGCGAGACGGTGGAATCCGCCGGGGCGCGGCGCGGCGCGCAGATGGGCGTGCTGCGCTGCGACCATCCCGACATCGAACGCTTCATCCATGCCAAGGACAACGGCGATCTGCGCAATTTCAATATTTCCGTCGGCGTCACCGACGCACTGATGGAAGCCGTGCTCGCCGACGCCGATTTCGAGCTGGTGCATGCCGCCCGCCCCGCGCAAAGCCTGATCGACCAGGGCGCTACACAGCGCGCAGACGGCAAGTGGGTCTACCGCACCGTGCGTGCGACCGAGCTGTGGAAGCAGATCATGGCCAGCACCTACGACCACGCCGAACCCGGCGTGCTGTTCATCGACCGCATGAACCGCGACAACAACCTGTCGTACTGCGAGGTGATCGAGGCGACCAACCCCTGCGCCGAGCAACCCCTGCCCGCCTACGGCTGCTGCTGCCTCGGCTCCATCGACCTCACGCGCATGGTGGAGCAGCCGTTCACGGCGCGGGCGACGTTCGACCGTGCGCGTTTCACCCGGCTGGTGAAGGTCGCGGTGCGCATGCTGGACAATGTGCTGGACGTGACCGCCTGGCCGCTGCCGGAGCAGCAGGAAGAAGCGCGCAACAAGCGGCGCATCGGGCTGGGATTCACCGGCCTGGGTGATGCACTGGTGATGCTGGGGCTGCGCTACGACACCGATGAAGCGCGGGCCTTCGCCGCCGACGTGTCGCGCCTGATGCGCGACGAGGCCTATCTCGCCTCGGTAGACCTCGCCATCGAACGCGGCGCGTTCCCGCTGCTCGACAAGGCGCAATATCTCGCCGCACCGCGCTTCGCCTCGCGCCTGCCGGACGAGATCAAGGAACAGATCCGCGCGCACGGCATCCGCAACAGTCACCTGCTCTCCATCGCGCCCACCGGCACCATCTCGCTGGCCTTCGCCGACAACGTTTCCAACGGCATCGAGCCCGCCTTCTCGTGGTTCTACACGCGCAAGAAGCGCATGCCGGACGGCAGCACCAAGGACTATGCGGTGGAAGACCACGCCTGGCGGCTGTACAAGCAACAGGGCGGCGACACCGCGAAGCTGCCGCCCGCCTTCGTCACCGCGCTGGAGATCAGCGCCATCGCCCACATGAAGATGGTGGCCGCCGTCGCCCCCTTCATCGACACCTCGATCAGCAAAACGGTGAATGTGCCGGCCGATTATCCCTATGAGGATTTCAAGGACCTCTACACCGAGGCGTGGAAGGCCGGGCTGAAGGGCCTCTCCACCTACCGTCCCAACAGTGTGCTGGGCTCGGTGCTGTCCGTCGCGCCGGAGAAGAAGGAACAAGAACAACCGCAGGACTTCGTGTTCGACCAGGACCGCCGCATCGTGCTGGAGAGCGCGCCCAAACCCGCGCTCGCCTCGCTGCGCTGGCCGGGACGGCCCAAGCTGCCCGCCGGCAGCGAAGGCTGGACCTCGCAGGTGGTGAAGCACCCCTTGGGCAGCTTCGTCACCTTCGTCTCGCACACCACCAATGGCAAGAACCATCCGTTCGAAGTCTGGGTGAACGGTTCCGAGCAGCCGCGCGGCCTCGGCGCGCTGGCCAAATCGCTGTCCATGGACATGCGCACGCGCGACCCGGTGTGGGTGCGCATGAAGCTGGAAATGCTGATGAAATCGGCCGGCGACGACGCCTTCGACATGCCCATGCCACCGGATGGCGAAGTGCGCCACATGCCCAGCCTGGTGGCCGCGTTCGCGCATCTGCTGAAATACCGCATCGAACAGCTCGGCGCGCTGGAGATCAGCGAAGACGCGACCACACCGATGATGGACGCACTGTTCGCCAAGAAGGAACCCAAGACCGGCGTGGACGGCACCATGAGCTGGACGGTGGATATCGCCAACGCCGGCACCGGCGATGACTTCGTTCTGGGACTCAAGGAACTGGTGCTGCCCGACGGCCAGCGTCGCCCCTATTCCATGTGGCTGTCCGGCGTGTACCCGCGCGCGCTGGACGGGCTGTGCAAGGTGCTGAGCCTGGACATGCGCGTGATCGACCCGGCCTGGATCGGCATGAAGCTGCGCAAGCTGCTCAACTACGCCGAACCCCTGGGCCACTTCATGGCCTTCGTGCCCGGCCTGCCCCACGGCGAACGCCGCCAGCAGACCTGGCCGTCCACCGTGGCCTACATGGCGCGCCTCATCATCCACCGCTACGCGATGCTGGGCGTGCTCGACGAACAGGGCTTTCCGGTGCGCGAGATGGGCATCCTGCAGGCGCCGCAGGCCGAGGGCGTTGCGCCCAAGGCCACGGCCCCCATGGCCGGCAGCCGCTGCCCCGAATGCGGCAACCTGACGGTCATCCACAAAGACGGCTGCG
>JBBIGX010000166.1:0-3651 GCA_037447315.1 Gallionellaceae bacterium
CCCAACAACTTCCGGGCGACCGCCCGCCGCACCACCTGCCGCGCGACCAGCGCATAGGCGATCACAAAGGGTAAAAAGACAATCAGCCGCTCCTCGCCCAGACTCTCCACCATCCAGATGGCCGCAATCCCTTGCAACACCGCCGCGGCCGCATAGGCCGTGGCGACCCGCCGGTGCGACCAGCCCATCCGGTTGAGCAATTGATAGAGATGCGTGCGGTGCGCGACAAACACGTTCTCTCCCGCAATCAGTCTGCGCAGAAAGGTGAAGACCGCGTCGAAGATGAAATGGAACAGCAGCAGCGGAACCACGAAGATATCAATGTGGCCCACTCCATCCTTGGCGGCGATGACGGCCATGGCAGCAAAACTCAAGCCGATGAAGGTGCTGCCGACATCGCCCATGAATATTCGGGCCGGTTGCCAGTTGAACACCAGGAACCCGCCACTCGCTGCCGACAGGAGCATGGCCATCCACAGCACCAGGCCATTGCCGGCCGAGCCGGCGATGAACGCAAGGAACGCCGCAGCGACCACCGCCGTAGCGGCCGCAAACCCATCCAGGCCATCGATGAAGTTATAGGCGTTCACCAGCCCGATCATCCACAGCAAAGTCAAGGGATAGGCCATGACACCCAGATCGAACCCGCCCAGCAGCGGCAGATGCATGTGCTCCACCACTATCCCGGAGCACATCGCCAGCACGGCCGCCGCGAACTGTGCGAGGAACCGAATCTTGACCGGAAGCGCATGAAGATCGTCGTACAGCGACACCGCGGCAATGATCAACGCCGCCGCGCAGAACCCGAGGAACTCGCCGGAATGGAACACCGCATCGAACCCACCTGCCCATGCGAACACGATCCCGCCGGCAAATGCCGCCACGATGGCCAGCCCGCCGCCGCGCGGTGTCGCCACGGCATGCGAGGAGCGCTCATTGGGCACATCCAGGATGCGCAACCGCACGGAGAGCAGGCGCGTCAGTACCGCGGCAAGGCCGAAAGCCGCAAGGACCGGAACGAGATAAACCCCCAAGGACGGCATAGTAAGGATCGCGCTTCAAAATCAGTGCGCCGATTCTAGTCGTTCCTGCAAGAGCACGGGAGCTTCTGATCGAATCGCTGCACAGTGCTCGCTTGGTGTTTCATCTGCAACAGACGCACTCGGGTTAGAATCGCAGCCATGCGATTCCTAGACATCCGTATCCTGCTGGCCGCCGCGCACGATCTCATCGTGGCCATGCTGGCCTGGTATCTGGCCTACCTGCTGCGCTTCAACTTCGAGCTGACCCCGGCATTCCGGGCCGAGATGTGGCGCACGCTGCTCTGGGTCGCGCCGATGCAGCTGGCCGTTTTCTGGGCCTTCGGCCTGTATCGCGGCATCTGGCGCTTCGCCAGCATCCCCGACCTGCGCCGCATCCTGTTCGCGGTGCTCGCGGCAACTGCCCTTATTCCGCTCATGGCATGGCTGCTCCGCATCGAGGCCGTCATCCCGCGCTCGGTACTCGTCATCGACCCCCTGCTGCTGATGCGGGCCATGGGCGGCAGCCGCCTGCTCTACCGCCTATGGAAAGAGAACATGCTGTACAGCAGCTTCAGCATGTCGGCGGAACCCGTGCTCGTGCTCGGCGCGGGCGATGCCGGTGCCGCACTCTCCAAGGAGCTGGCGCGCAGTACCAAATGGCGCGTCGTGGGATTCCTCGATGACGACAGCACCAAGCACGGCCGTACGCTGAACGGCATCAAGATCCTGGGCGACATCGCCAGCTTGCCGGAATGGTCCAACCGCTACAGCGTGAACCAGGTCATCATTGCCATGCCCTCCGCCTCGCATCAGGCGCGCAAGGCCGCGATCGAACTGGCCAGCCAGCGCAACATCAAGACGCTCACCGTCCCCGCCTTCGACGACCTGCTCAGTGGGCGCATCTCCATCTCGCATCTGCGCCCCGTCGAACTCGACGACCTGCTGGGACGCGATCCGGTGCAGCTCGACGACGCCGGCCTGCACCGGCAACTGACCGACAAGGTGATCTTGGTCACCGGTGCCGGCGGCTCCATCGGCTCCGAACTCTGCCGCCAGATCTGCCGCTACGCGCCCGCGACGCTGGTGCTGTACGAAGCCAGCGAACTCGCGCTGTACACCATCGAGCAGGAACTCTCCGCCCGCTTCCCGCAGCAAGACGTCGTCTACCTCGCCGGCGACGTGCGCGACGCCTCGCGGCTGGAAGAAGCGTTCGCCCGTTACCGCCCCAGCGTCGTATTCCACGCCGCCGCATACAAGCATGTGCCGCTGATGGAAAACCTGAACGCCTGGCAGGCCGTGCGCAACAACGTGTTCGGCACGCAACAGGTGGCCGAATGCGCGCAGCGCCACGGCGCCGACAAGTTCGTGCTGATCTCCACCGACAAGGCAGTCAATCCGACCAATGTCATGGGTGCCACCAAGCGCATGGCGGAGATGGTATGCCAGGGACTGCAGCGGGAAGACGGCACGCGCTTCGTCATCGTCCGCTTCGGCAACGTCCTCGGCAGCAATGGCAGCGTCATCCCCAAGTTCAGGGAACAGATCGCCCGGGGCGGTCCGGTCACCGTCACCCACCCCGAGATTACCCGCTACTTCATGTCCATCCCCGAAGCGGCACAACTCGTGATGCAGGCCGGCTGCATGGGCAAGGGCGGCGAGATCTTCGTGCTGGACATGGGCAAGCCGGTGAAGATCGTCGACCTCGCCCGGGACATGATCCGCCTGTCCGGGATGAACGAGAACGACATCCGCATCGAATTCACCGGACTCCGTCCGGGCGAGAAACTCTACGAAGAGCTGCTGGCTGATGGCGAAAAGACTCTACCCACACCGCATCCCAAGCTGCGCATCGCCGAAGCGCGCACTGTGCAGGCGGATGAACTGGGTACATTACTGGACTGGATCGCGCACGGCGGAACACGGGATGACGCAGAAGTGCGCGGCGGGCTGAAACGCTGGGTGCCGGAGTATCACCCGAACGGGAAGCAATGATTTGCTAGCCCAGCAATCCCCGCAGCGCCACCACCATCGCGCCGGAGAGTCCGCCGACCTGGTGGTGCTGGACGGGCCGGGGTATCTGCCCTTCAGCCAGTCTGGCGGTGCCTTGCTGTTCCACTTGCTGTCGAAACTCTACGAGCACACCAGCGTGATCATCACGACGAATCTGACCTTCGGCGAATGGGCCAGCGTGTTCGGCGATGCAAAGATGACCTCGGCCCTGCTGGATAGATTGACGCATCACTGCCACATCGTCGAGACCGGCAACGACAGTTACCGCTTCAGCAATAGCTCAACTCAGACCTCGAAAGTTTTGAATCAGCGTGATAAGAAAAAGGACGCCGAAAAAAATTTCGCCCCTTGCGGGGCGAAATCTCGGACACCTTGCAACCCAAGGTCTACATCAATCCCAGGAGAGCGCCCCGCCTGTCTGGTATTCGGTCACGCGCGTCTCGAAGAAATTCTTTTCCTTCTTCAGATCGATCATCTCGGCCATCCACGGGAATGGATTGGTCGCACCCGGATACAGCGCATCGATGCCGATCTGCTGGCAACGGCGATTGGCGATGAAACGCAGGTATTCCTTGAACATGGCGGCGTTCAGGCCGAGGACACCACGCGGCATGGTGTC
>JBBIGX010000167.1:0-3633 GCA_037447315.1 Gallionellaceae bacterium
AGTATCCCGCCCAGAGTTTCTTCGCGGCGCAAGCCGCATTGCAGCGCGATGGCGCCACCCTGCGAGAACCCCGCAAGGAAGATATGTGACGGCGCGATGCCGCGTGCGATCTCGCGTTCGATGAGACGGTCGATCTCGCGTTGCGACGCGCGTATGCCCGCTGCATCCTGATGTGTCGCACCGCCGGTGCGGTTCCAGGTGTCCGGGTCGATATCGTAGATGTCGTACCAGGCCGGCATCACGTAGCCGCCGTTGATCGTCACCGGTCTTTCCGGGGCATGCGGGAACAGATGGTGCACGGCATGCGGCAGCCGCAAGGCCTGCGCGACGGGCACGAAATCGTCGCCGCTCGCGCCCAGGCCGTGCAGCCAGACCATGCTGTAGCGGGGGGCCGGGCCGCTGTCCCAGATGATGTGCGGCAGCGGCTCGCTCATGGCTGCGGGATGACCTCGCGCAGCAGCTGGAAGATCTCGCGGTAGGCACGCGGCGGCTTGTTCTGTTCCTTTTCCTTTTGCGCGTTGCGGATCAGTGCACGCAGGCGCTGGGCATCGGCTTCCGGATGTTGCGCCAGCAGCTCGGTCAGCGTCGCATCGTCCTCCAGCAGGCGGTCGCGCCAGTGTTCGACCTGGTGCAGCCAAGCCGTGTGCTGGCGCGAGTTGCCGCTCCACACCTCCAGCTTGGCCAGGATGGGTTCGGTCTCCACCTCGCGCATCAGTTTGCCGATGTACTGCAACTGGCGTTTCAGCGCGCCGAACTTGGTGATGCGCTTGTATTCGGCCAGTGCTTCCAGCAGGTTCTCCGGCAGGTCCAGCTCGCGCCATTTGTCCTTGGGCAGTTCGGTCAGCTGTTTGCCCAGATCCTGCAGGTCGTGCATCTGCTTCTTGATCTTGGTCTTGCTGGGGGGCAGCGGTTCCAGCTCTTCGTCTTGGGGGGCATGGGGTCTCATTGCGGCGGTGGTGATGGTTCGGGATGTTGTTATGATAGCGCCCCCGTAGCCCGTTCCCGACCGAAAATTTATGGACGCTTCTATGCAACATGCCCAGCCGAACCTCGACGACTTGCGCCAGCTGGCGGCGGACATCGTCGCCTACGCGCGTCGCAAAGGCGCGTCGGGCAGCGTGGCAGAAGTGTCGGAAGGCGATGGCCATGCCGTGAGCGTGCGCCAGGGCGAGATCGAGACCATCGAATACAACCGCGACAAGGGGCTGGGGGTGACCGTCTACCTCGGCACACGGCGCGGCCATGCCAGCACCTCGGATTTCTCCATGCAGGCGGTGCACGATACGGTGGACGCCGCGCTCAACATCGCACGCTTCACCGCCGAGGACGATTGCGCCGGTCTGCCGGATGCCGACCAATTGGCGCACGGATACGGCGACCTCGACCTGTATCACCCGTGGGGTCTGGATGTGGACCAGGCGCTCGAGCTGGCGCGCGAGTGCGAACGTGCCGCGTTTGCCAGCGACAAGCGTATCGTGAATTCCGAGGGCGCCACGGTCAACACCAGCCAGGGCTGTTTCGTGCAGGCCAACAGCCTGGGCTTCATTGGCGGCTATGCTTTTTCGCGCCACAGCGTGAGCTGTTCGGTGATCGCGGGCAAAGGCGACGGCATGCAGCGCGATTACTGGTACAGCGTGGCGCGCAACGCGGCCGAGATCCTCAAGGTGGAAGAGATCGGACGCATCGCGGCGGAACGCACGGTGCGCCGCCTCAAGGCGCGCAAGCTGGCCACCTTGCAATGCCCGGTGCTGTTCGAGGCGCCGGTGGCGGCCAGCCTGTTCGGCCATTTCGTGCAGGCGGTGAGCGGCGGCGCGCTGTATCGCAAATCCTCCTTCCTGCTCGACCGTCTGGGGCAGCCGGTGTTCTCCGATGTGGTGCATATCGAGGATGTGCCGGACATCCCGCGCGGGCTCGCCAGCAGCCCGTTCGACAATGAGGGCGTGCGCACGCGCCGCCGCACCATCGTCGAGGACGGTGTGCTGAACGGCTATTTTCTTGACAGCTACAGTGCGCGCAAGCTGGGCATGCAGACCACCGGCAATGCCGGTGGCACGCACAACCTCATCATCCGCCCCGGCAAGCAGGATTTCGCCGGCCTGTTGCGCATCATGGGGCGCGGGCTGGTGGTGACCGAACTGCTCGGCCATGGCGTGAATGCCGTGACCGGCGACTACTCGCGCGGTGCCGCCGGTTTCTGGGTAGAAGACGGTGTCATCCAGTACCCGGTGGAAGAGATCACCATCGCCGGCAATCTGAAGGATATCTATCGCGACATCCTTGCCATCGGCAACGATGTGCTGGTGCAGGGTTCGCGCCAGTGCGGCTCGGTGCTGGTGGGGCGCATGTCGGTGGCGGGACAATGACAATCAGGAGGGAAGAATGAAGAAGCTGTTGCCGGGCGTCGCCGCCCTGTTGTGGATGCAGTGCGCCTGGGCGCAAGCCCCGTTGCCGGGGCAGGACGACGTGATCCTGGAAGTGCGCAGCGGTGATACGCTGGGCGCGCTTGCCCGCGAAAAGCTGGATAGCCCGGCGCGCTGGCGCGACGTGGCGAACTACAACCTCATCCCCGACCCGGACCGCATCGAACCCGGCCAGGTCCTGCGCCTCAAGCGCCTCTGGCTGAGATCGCGCCCGGGAAAATTGAAGGTCGAGGCCGTGAGCGGCGAGGCGACGGCGAACGGCAAAGCATTGAAAGCGGGAGACACGATTCCCGCCGGCGCGCGCGTGCTGACCGCGCAGGGCGGCGCATTGCGCCTGCGCATGCCGGACGCTTCGCTGGTAAACATGCTGGAACGCAGCGAGATGAGAGTGAAGAAGCTGGAACAGCGTGCCGATGGCGCGCTCGCGTCGCTGTTGCACCTGGTGACCGGACAGATCGAAGCCTTCAAGGCGAAACATGCGCCTGGCATGGCCGATCTTTCGGTGTCGGCGCGCAATGGCACGCTCGGTGTTCGCGGCACGCATTTTCGTATGCGGCAGGATGGCACGCTGACCTTCGCCGAGGTCGAGGAAGGACAAGTGTCGCTGGATGCGGCACAGACGCCCTATGCGCTGGCGCTGAATGCGCGCGAAGGATCGGTGGCGGACGGCCGGCATGCGGCGCAGGTGATCCCGCTGTTGCCGGAGCCGGTGTTCCCCGCCTTGCCGCCGGTCTTCGACACCCCCTACATCGAATGGCAAATGGGCGAGCTGGCGGGCGCGCAGCGCTATGTCGGCGAACTGGCGCGTGACGAGGGTTTTTCCGAGCGGCTGGTGTCGGTGCGCAGCGACGGCGGGATGATCCGTCTGGACGATCTGGCGAACGGCCGCTACTGGCTGAAACTGCGCGCGGTGGATGTGCACGGCTTGCAGGGCATGGAGGGCAAGGTCAGTTTCACGGTCGAGGTGCCGCCGCGCAAGTTCGCCATGACCAAGGTCTATGTCAGCGGCAAACAGCTGCAATTGCGCTGGGTGGGGCGCAAGCAGAGCACGAGCTATCAAGTGCAGGTGGCAGTCACCCAGGACTTCCGCGAGCCGATGCTGGACACCCGCACGGCGGACAACTGGGTCGACATGCCGCGCCCGCGGCCGGGACGCTATTTTCTGCGCGTGCGGCAGATATTCGCCGGCGGGCAGGCCGGCGACTGGGATGTG
>JBBIGX010000168.1:0-3612 GCA_037447315.1 Gallionellaceae bacterium
GCCATGGGCGATGTATTGCAGGACCAGTTGTTCTACTTGCAGCGCGTGGGATTCGACAGTTTCGCGGTGCGCGCCGACAAGGATCCGCAACAGGCATTGGCTGGCTTCGGCACGTTCTCCGTGAGCTATCAAGCCTCGGCGGACGTCGGGACGCCGCTGTTCAGAAGAGTTGAGAGAGGAGTTGCATGATGAGTGAATTGCAACAGAAAATAGAGGCCGTCGTGGCGGTATTGCGCCAGGCGGCGCAGGAATTCTCGCCGGTGGTGTTCGCCAACAGCCTGGGGGCGGAGGATATGGTGCTGACCGACCTGATCGCCCGGTTCCAGCCGGATATCGCTATGTTTAGCCTGGATACCGGCCGCCTGCCCCAAGAGACTTACGACCTAATCCAGGAAGTACGCCAGCGCTACAGCGTGCCGCTGACCGTGTATTTCCCGAACCACGAGCTGGTCGAGCGCTATGTGGCGCAGCACGGCATCAACGGTTTCTACGACAGCGTGGAGAACCGAAAAGGCTGCTGCTACGTGCGCAAGGTCGAGCCGCTGCGTCGTGCGTTGCAAGGCAAGGGGGCGTGGATCACCGGCATGCGCCGCGACCAGGCGGTAACGCGCCGCACGCTTGAGGTTTCCTCCTTCGATGCGGATAACGGCCTGCAGAAGTTCAATCCGCTGCTGGATTGGAGCCACAAGGACGTGTGGGCCTATATCCGCCAGCACGACGTGCCCTACAACAAGCTGCACGACCAGTTCTATCCCAGCGTAGGTTGTGCGCCCTGCACGCGCTCGGTCACGCCGGGCGAGGACATCCGCGCCGGCCGCTGGTGGTGGGAGGATCCGGCAAGCAAGGAGTGCGGCCTGCATGTCGGCCAGCGCGGCAAGGTCGCGCACGGCAGCGGGGTGCAGGCGGTGAGCAGCACCTCATTGCAGGCCAGCCGCGAACGCATCATCGAGATCGCGGCGCGTCCCGCCCTACTGCAGAAACAAACGGCTTGAGAGCCGACAAGGAATCATCATGAAACTGGTAGAGAACAACATGACAAGACACAGCTTTACCCATCTGGATGCACTGGAGAGCGAATCCATCCACATCATGCGCGAGGTCGCGGCCGAGTGCAAAAATCCGGCACTGCTGTTCTCTGGCGGCAAGGACTCCATCGTCATGCTGCGCCTGGCGGAAAAGGCGTTCCGTCCGGCGAAGTTCCCGTTCCCGCTGGTGCACATCGACACCGAACACAATTTCCCCGAGGTGATCGAATGCCGCGACAAGCTGGCGCGTGATCTGGGTGAACGGCTCATCGTGCGTTCGTTGGAAGATTCCATCAAGCGCGGCAGCATCGTCATCAAGGATGCGAGCCAGCCACGCAATCCTTACCAGTCGGTGACGCTCTTGGAGACCATTGCCGAGTTTGGTTTTGATGCCTGCCTGGGCGGTGCGCGCCGCGACGAAGAAAAGGCACGCGCCAAGGAGCGCATTTTTTCCTTCCGCGACGAGTTCGGCCAGTGGGATCCGAAAAACCAGCGTCCGGAGTTGTGGGATCTTTACAACACTCGCGTTCATCCGGGCGAGAACATCCGCGTGTTTCCGATCAGCAACTGGACGGAAATGGATATCTGGCAATACATCGCACGCGAGCGGCTCCACCTTCCCAGCATCTATTTCGCGCATGAGCGCGAAATCATACGCCGCAACGGGCAACTGGTGCCGGTGTCGCATCTGGTGCAGCCCAAGCCGGGCGAGAAGGTCGAGGTGGTGTCGGTGCGCTTCCGTACCGTGGGCGACATGACCTGTACCGCGCCGGTCGAATCCGCCGCGCGCACGGTGGAAGAGATCATCGAGGAGACCGCGACCACGCGCATCACGGAACGCGGCGCGACGCGCCTGGACGACCAGACATCGGAAGCAGCGATGGAGCTGCGCAAAAAGGAAGGATATTTCTGACCATGAGCATCAACACACAACTGTTACGTTTCATCACCGCCGGCTCCGTGGACGACGGCAAGAGCACGCTGATCGGCCGCCTGCTGCACGACTCGAAATCGATCTTCGAGGACCAGTACTCGGCCATCTCGAAGACCAGCGCGAAGCGCGGCATGACGACGGTCGATCTATCCCTGCTGACCGATGGTCTGCAGGCCGAGCGCGAGCAGGGCATCACCATTGACGTGGCCTACCGCTATTTCGCCACGCCGAAACGCAAGTTCATCATCGGCGATACGCCGGGCCATGAGCAGTACACGCGCAACATGGTCACGGCAGCTTCTACCGCCAACCTCGCCATCATCCTGGTCGATGCGCGCAAGGGCGTGCTGACCCAGACCAAGCGCCATTCCTACCTGGCCAGCCTGCTCGGCGTGCCGCACGTGGTGCTGGCGGTGAACAAGATGGACATGGTGGATTACTCCAAGCAGCGCTTCGAGGAGATCGTCGGCGAGTACAAGAAGTTCGCCGCGCAGTTGAACCTGCACGATGTGCATTGCATCCCGCTCTCTGCGCTGAACGGCGATAACGTGGTGGATCGCAGCGCGGCGATGGACTGGTATCTCGGCCCGACGCTGCTGGAGCTGCTTGAGACGGTGGAGATCGATCATGACGTGAACACCAGCGACTTCCGCTTCCCGGTGCAGTGGGTGTGCCGCCCGCAGACCGACGAGCATCACGACTTCCGCGGTTTCGCCGGGCGCATCGAGGCGGGCGAGGTGTCGGTGGGTGACGAGATCACCGTGCTGCCATCCGGCCGCAGCACGCGCGTGAAAGAGATCGTCACTTACGATGGCAAGCTGCAGACCGCCTTTGCACCGCAGTCGGTCACGCTCACGCTGGAGGACGAGATCGACATCTCGCGCGGCGACATGCTGGTCAGATCGTCCGCGCATCCGCCCAGGGTGCAGAAGGAGTTCGAGGCGACCTTGTGCTGGCTGTCCGAATCGCCGCTGGACCGCAACCGCAAATACCTCGTCAAGCACACCACGCGCATGGCGAAGGCACTGTTCTCGCGTCTCGACTATCGCGTGGATGTGAACACGCTGGAACAGCACGCGGCGGAAAAGTTGAACATGAACGACATCGCGCGCGTAGCGATCAAGGTGCAGCAGCCGCTGGTGTTCGATGCCTACGACATCGATCGCGCCACCGGCAGCTTCATCGTCATCGACGAGGCCAGCAACAATACGGTCGCCGCCGGCATGATCGTCTGATCCCTTCGTCCCTCTTCCTGTGGCGGAAGAGGGACATTCCGCCGCATCGCCCCCCTGTGGTATCTTCTGCCCAATTCCTGGGTCGTCCCGCCGAGAACATGAGCCTGCTTTCCCTGATCGCCGCCCTGCTGCTGGAGCAACTGCATCCGCTGTCGTCGCGCAAGTACCTTCACACCTGGCTGTCGGACTATGTGCAATTCTTCCGTGATCGCTTCGATGCCGGACAGCACGCGCACGGACGCCTCGCCTGGGGGCTCGCTGTCATCTCGCCCTTGCTCCTGGTCTGGGCTCTGCACTGCATCCTGCTGGCGAAGCATGTCGTGTTCGCCTGGGCTTTCAGTGTGCTGGTGCTCTATCTCACCATGGGTTTCCGCCAGTTCAGCCATTACTACACCGACATCCAGCAGACCCTGCGCGA
>JBBIGX010000169.1:0-3593 GCA_037447315.1 Gallionellaceae bacterium
GGCCGATGTCCAGCGGAGCAGCAGGCTTCTCTTCCGCCCCCGTCTTAAAGGTATCCGGGATGTCCAGCGTGAACAAGAGCCCTTCGTCCGCATCGGCTGGGGCCGCAGTCGCGGCGGCCGCCGGGGTACCGGGATGGGTGGACGTCACATCGAAGATCAGGTCATCCAGATTAGCCGTCGGCGCTGCGGCAGCTTCTGCGGCCGGGATGCCGGGATGGGTGGACGTCACGTCGAACACCAGATCGTCTGCGACGGTCTGCGTGGCGCTCTCGACGGGCTGCTGGCTGGAAAGGCCGGAGTGGGTCGAGGTGACATCGAAGATCAGGTCATCCGCAGACGACGCTTCTTTCTTGTCTGCCGACGTCAGGATGGTCGTGGACTCGCTGGAGGTAGAACCCGGCTGCATCACGACGGTGCTCATGAAATCCGCAGCGGACGCCACACTCGCGCCGGTCGACAAGGCATCGGTCACCATCGTATCGAGAGCATTGCCCTGCTGTTTCTCTGCGGACGCACCGCCGAAGCCCAGGTCGAAGTCCACCACAGGCTCTGCCGCCTCTTCCGTTTTTGCCGCCAGCGCCTCAGTCTTGCCAGCGCCACCATAGAAGGGATTGTTCGGTTCAAGTTCGCGCCCCATGGCGGCAGCCTGCTGCCAAGCTGCCTCGTCACCACTGTCCTTGATCTGGCGCGCATGCGTCATGAAAGCATTGGCATCCTTGCGCATCGAATAGATGGTCAGCAGCTTGAGCAGGATGGGCACATCGCCCGGTCTGGAATTCAGCGCTTCCTTCAACACCTCTTCGGCCTGTACATCGCGCCCGAAAGTCAGGAACAGGTCGGCCTCAGCGATCGGGTCGACTTCTTCCGAAGGCTTGCCACTCGGCGTTTCTGCGGCCAGCTGCGTGAAATCACCGGTATCCGGCGAAGGCATCACCGGCTCTGCAATGCGGCCGGTCGTGCTGCCCACGTCTTTAGTAGCGACCACCGTCGTCGCCTTCTTGTCGGCTACCGGCTGTGTACGGCGACGGGACAGCCAGAACCCGGCCCCGAGCAATGCGACCAATCCTGCCGCACCGCCTCCCAGCAGCATGGGGTCAGCCATCAGGCTGTCCAGCAGGGATGGTGCCGGTTGCGCGGCGGGAACCGGCGCGGGAACAGCCGGCTTCGCGGCAGGCTTGGCCGGAGCTGGCGCACTGGCACCGACAGCTGCCGTCGGAGCCTGAGCGGCTGGCGCCGGAGCGGCTTGCTTGGCTGCCGCTTCAGCCTGCTGCTTCTTCAGTTCCGCCAGACGCTGCAGATCCTGGACGTTCTTTTCCAGCAAGGCGGTGCGCTCCTGTGCTTCCTTCAGCGCCTTGGCCTTGGCGATCGATTCCTCTTCCTTGCTGGAGGCAGAACCGCCCGCCACGCCATCTCCGGGTGCTTCGCCCTTGGAGAGTTTCAGTACTTCGGCGGGTGGCGCCTTGGCAGTCGGCTTCTCGGTGACCGCAGCCGTCACCTTGCCGGATGTGACCTGCTGCGCAGTCTGTTCACGCGCCTCGCCACGCACTGCCGCCAGTTGCTGGCGATAGGCGTTCCAGTCCTCGACCTGGGCACGATAGATCTGCACCGCCTCATCCTGCTTCACCGCTTCGATCTCACTGGCATCCGGCACGCGGATGATCTTCCCGGCTTTCAGGCGGTTCATGTTCTTGCCCATGAACGCGTCGGAATTCGCGCGATACATCGCCACCAGCATGCGCTCCAGGCTGACTTCGGATGGTTTGACCTTGAGTGCGATCTTGCTCAGGGAATCGCCGCGCACCACCGTGACCCACTCTGCTTCAGCGACAGGGATGGCTTCCTCCTTGCTGAGGGCATCCTCTTGCGGGGTAGCCGGTACGGCAACCTCCTGCTCCGCTGCGTCCGGTGCGCTCTCCGCCGCCATCGGCTCGCTCGCAGCAGCTGCGGAAACAGCAGCTTCGGCTGCAGCCGGCTCGCTCGGAGCGGGGGCTTCAGCCGACTCTGCCGCTGGAGCCGATGCCGGTTCGGCAACGGATGGTGTGGCGACAGGCACGGCTTCCGGCATGGCAACCGGTGCCGTGACCGGCAATGGCTGTTCGGCTGCAGGTGCCGACATGACCGGAGCGACCGGCTTGACCGTCTCCGCCTGCTCCGACACATCGTAGCCGACCGGATCGAGCAGGAAGGTATATTCGCGCAGCAGCTTGCCGGAAGACCAAGCGACTTCAACCAGCAAAGTGACGAAAGGCTCGTTGACGGGCTGCGAAGAAGTGATGCGGATGCGCGGCTGTGCGCTGTCGCGATTGATGATCTCGAACTTGAGCTTGGGAAGTGAATAGGGATAATCAATACCGGCGGTCTTGAAGGCTTCTGCCGATGCCAGTCTTGCAGTGATGCTGCTGCGGTCGGCCTTCTCCACCGATACCAGCTCGATCTCGGCTTGCAGCGGCTGCCCCAGGTTGGATCCAACGACCATACCGCCCAAGCCCGTCGCACATGCGATGCCGGACACGAACAAGCAGGCGAAATATCCCGACGTTTTTAGAATCGTTTTCAGCACACTGCCACCCTTTTCTTTCCCTGACGATATTCAGACTAACATCATAGGGTTAGTGATGCAAGCTCAACCACCCTCTAGATTCAGCGACTAAGCAGCGGTAATCAACCGGATTTTTACTGGTGATCCAACAGGATACGCAGCATGCGCCGCAACGGTTCCGCCGCCCCCCACAGCAGTTGATCACCACATACAAAGGCAGCCAGATACTGGGGCCCCAGCTCCATCTTGCGCACCCGACCGACGGCGATATCCAGCTTGCCGGTGACTGCCGCCGGGGTCAGTTCTTTTACGGAAAGACTGCGGTCGTTGGGCACGAACTTGACCCAGGGATTACCGCCCTTGATGAGCGCCTCGATCTCGGAGAGCGGCAGATCCTTTTTGAGTTTCAGCGT
This sequence comes from Gallionellaceae bacterium, assembly GCA_037447315.1. Classification (GTDB taxonomy): domain Bacteria; phylum Pseudomonadota; class Gammaproteobacteria; order Burkholderiales; family Gallionellaceae; genus Sideroxyarcus. Next base: position 2,953 of record JBBIGX010000169.1, read on the forward strand.
CAGCGCCAGGCTATGGCAACGCATCGCACCGATGCGCACGCACAGGCCGTCCACCGGAATCTTGTGCTGCGTGCCCAGTATCTTGTTGACCTCGGCACAGCCCTTCCACTCCTCCTTGGACTGGCCGTTCTCCAGTTGCTTGTCGATCCAAGGGATCAGGCTGCCCGCCAGCGGCGCGCCGAAGTGCTCGGTCGGCATCTCGCTGGAACGCAGCGCCTCGGCCACACGGCGGTCGATCTCCAGGATGGCGGACTTGTCGTCCTGCAACAGCTCGGCCACCGAGCCGTGCACCATGCCCATCTGCTTCAGCAGTTCGCGCATGTTCTGCGCCCCGGCGCCGCTTGCTGCCTGATAGGTCATGGACGAGACCCACTCCACCAATCCGGCATGGAACAGGCCGCCTAGGCCCATAAGCAGGATGCTGTTGGTGCAGTTGCCGCCGATGAAGTTCTTGCCGCCGTTCGCCAGCGATCGCTTGATGAGATCGAGGTTGACCGGATCGAGGATGATGACCGCATCTTGCTCCATGCGCAGCGTGGAGGCGGCGTCGATCCAGTAGCCGTTCCAGCCCGCCGCGCGCAGCTTGGGGAACATCTCGGTGGTGTAATCGCCGCCCTGGCAGGAGATGATGGCATCCATCG
>JBBIGX010000170.1:0-3551 GCA_037447315.1 Gallionellaceae bacterium
GGGCGTGGTGGCGATGGAGATCGAAGCTAGCGAAGTGATGATCCTGCAGGCGCGCGCGACCTTGTTCGCCACCGGCGGCGCCGGGCGCATCTTCGCCGCCAGTACCAATGCCTACATCAACACCGGCGATGGTCTCGGCATGGCGGCGCGCGCCGGCATCCCGCTGGAGGACATGGAGTTCTACCAGTTCCACCCGACTGGCGTGCACGGCGCGGGCGTGCTGATCACCGAAGGCGTGCGCGGCGAGGGCGGCTATCTGGTGAACAAGGACGGCGAGCGCTTCATGCCGCGTTATGCGCCGACCGCGAAAGACCTGGCCAGTCGCGACGTGGTGTCGCGTGCGATGGCGACCGAGATCAAGGAAGGGCGCGGTTGCGGCCCGCACGGCGACCATGTGCTGCTCAAGCTCGACCATCTGGGCGACGAGGTGATCCGTCATCGCCTGCCCGGCATCCGCGACATCGCGCTCAAGTTCGCCCATGTCGATCCGGCACGCGACCCCATTCCGGTGGTGCCCACCGCGCACTACATGATGGGTGGCATTCCCACCAACTATCACGGTCAGGTCGTCGCCCCCCACGGCACCGGCCCGGACGTGGTGGTGCAGGGCTTCTATGCGGTGGGCGAATGCGCCTGCGTGTCGGTGCACGGCGCCAACCGTCTCGGCTGCAATTCCCTGCTCGACATCATCGTGTTCGGCCGTGCTGCGGCACGCCAGATCATCGAAGACCTCAAGGCCAATCCGAATCCCAAACCGTTGCCCGCCGATGCCGCCGACCGGCCGCTGGCGCGCCTAGCGCGGCTGGATAACCAGAAGGATGGCGAGCGTGTGGCTGAAGTGGGCGATGCGATGCGCCGCGTGATGCAGACACACTGCGGTGTGTTCCGCTTCCCCGACCTGTTGCAGGAAGGCGTGAAGAAGATCAAGGAAGTGGCCGAGCGTGTGAGGCACACCGAAATCAAGGACAAGAGCCGCGTGTTCAACACCGCCCGCGTGGAAGCACTGGAGCTGGACAACCTGATCGAGGTGGCGCAGGCCACCATGATCGCCGCCGAGGCGCGCAAGGAGAGCCGCGGCGCGCATGCGCGCGAGGACTTCCCCGAGCGTGACGACAAGAACTGGCTCAAGCACTCGCTGTATTTCAGCGAGGGGCAGCGCCTCGACTACAAGCCGGTGCGCCTGAAACCGCTCACCGTGGAATCGTTCCCGCTCAAGGCGCGGGTGTATTAAGGGAGCGATGATGAGATTCCGTATCTATCGCTACAACCCGGATGTGGACACCAGGCCCTACATGCAGGATTACGAGCTGGACCTGCAGGCGGGCGGCACCATGCTGCTCGATGCGCTGATGCAGCTGCGCCAGCAGGACGATAGTCTCGGCTTCCGCAAATCCTGCCGCGAGGGCGTGTGCGGTTCGGACGCGATGAACATCAACGGCCGCAACGGGCTGGCCTGCATCACGCCACTGTCATCGCTCAAGCAGCCGATTGAGATACGGCCCCTGCCGGGGCTGCCGGTGATCCGCGACCTGATCGTGGACATGTCGCAGTTCTTCAAGCAGTACCACTCGATCAAGCCGTATCTGGTCAACAACGATCCGCCGCCGGAGACCGAGCGCCTGCAGTCGCGCCGAGCTGGATGGTCTGTACGAGTGCATCCTGTGCGCCTGCTGCACCACAGCATGCCCCTCGTTTTGGTGGAATCCGGACAAGTTCGTCGGCCCGTCCGGGCTGTTGCAGGCCTACCGTTTCATCGCCGATACGCGCGACCAGGACACGGCAGCGCGGCTGGACAACCTGGAAGACCCGTACCGCCTGTTCCGCTGCCATACCATCATGAACTGTGTCGATGTCTGCCCCAAGGAGCTGAATCCGACCGAGGCCATCGCCAAGATCAAGGACATGATGGTGAAGAGGATGGTATAAGACGTGTCGGGCATCGATCCAGTCATGCTGGAGCGGGTGCGCTGGCGCTGCCGGCGCGGGTTGCTGGAGCTGGACATCGTGCTGGGACGGTTCGTCGAGCAGCGCTATGCCGGACTGGACGAGGCGCAGCGGCGGGCGTTCGACGAACTGCTGGACCTGCCCGACACCGAACTGTGGGATCAGGTATGCGGTGACATGCCGGTGCCGGCGCATCAGCGCGATGTGCTGATGTGGCTGCGGCAGATATGAATAAATGAAAGAGGGAGAATATGCAGAACAACCGCCACGCAATACTGACGATGGACGACGGACGCAAGATCGAGCTGCCCATCCTGTCCGGGACGCTGGGGCCGGATGTGATCGACATGCGCAACCTGAACAAGCTGGGCGTGTTCACTTACGACCCGGCGTTCTTCTCCACTGCCAGCTGCACGTCCGAGATCACCTTCATCGACGGCGATGCCGGCCTGCTGTACTACCGCGGCTATCCTATTGAGCAGCTGGCCGAGAAGTCGGATTACCTGGAGGTCTGCTATCTGCTGCTGAACGGTGAGTTGCCGACGGCCGAGCAGAAGGCCGAGTTCACCCGCAACATCACGCGCCACACCATGGTGCACGACCAGTTGGCACGTTTCTTTAACGGCTTCCGCCGCGACGCGCACCCGATGGCGGTGATGGTGGGCGTGGTCGGTGCGCTGTCGGCGTTCTACCACGACTCGCTGGATATCCATAATCCGCAGCACCGCCTGATCTCGGCGCACCGCCTGCTGGCCAAGGTGCCGACCATCGCGGCCATGGCCTACAAGTACAACGTGGGCGAACCCTTCATGTATCCGCAGAACCGCCTGAGCTATGTGGAGAACTTCATGTACATGATGTTCGCCACGCCGGCCGAGGAATACGTGCCCAATCCGGTGCTGGTGCGCGCGCTGGAGCGCATCTTCATCCTGCATGCCGACCACGAGCAGAACGCTTCCACCTCGACCGTGCGACTGGCGGGTTCCTCCGGCGCCAGCCCGTTCGCCTGCATCGCCTCGGGCATCGCGGCGCTGTGGGGCCCGGCGCACGGCGGCGCCAACGAGGCGGCGCTGAAGATGCTGGAAGAGATCGGCGACGTGTCGCGCGTGAAGGAATATGTGCAGGGCGTGAAAGACAAGAAATACCGGCTGATGGGCTTCGGCCACCGCGTGTACAAGAACATGGATCCGCGCGCCGCCGTGATGCGCCAGACCTGCTACGAGGTGCTGAAGGAACTCAAGCTGGAGAACAACAAGCTGTTCGAGCTGGCGATGGAGCTGGAGAAGACCGCGCTGTCCGACCCGTACTTCATCGAGCGCAAGCTGTATCCGAACGTGGATTTCTATTCCGGCATCGTGCTGCGCGCGCTGGGCATCCCCACCAACATGTTCACGGTAATCTTCGCGCTGGCGCGCACCATCGGCTGGGTGTCGCAGTGGAACGAGATGGTCGCCGACGTCGAGCAGAAGATCGGCCGTCCGCGCCAGCTCTACCGTGGCGCGGTGCGGCGCGACTATGTGCCGATGAACCAGCGCTGAATGGGGTGACCGCATGACTGCGCCGGAGAACAGCTACCTGCAGGCGATGCAGCAGCGAACTCTGCTGCA
>JBBIGX010000171.1:0-3546 GCA_037447315.1 Gallionellaceae bacterium
ACCAGGTCGTATTCCAGCGCCGGATGCACGCTCACCGCCTGGTTGGCCGGCAGCGTCCACGGCGTGGTGGTCCAGATCACCGCATACACCTTCGCGCTGCCGGGCAGCGACACACCGAAGACTTTCTCCACGGCATGCAGGTCTTTCACCTCGAAGCCGACGTCGATGGCCGGCGAGACCTTGTCCTCGTATTCCACTTCCGCTTCAGCCAATGCCGAACCGCAATCCAGACACCAGTTCACCGGCTTGCGCCCCTGATACAGATAACCGTTCTGCTGGATGCGCCCGAGCGCGCGGATGATGTCCGCCTCGGTCTGGAAATCCATGGTGAGATAAGGCCGGTCCCAATCGCCCAGCACGCCGAGACGGATGAAATCCTTCTTCTGGCGTTCCACCTGTTCTTTCGCATAGGCGCGGCACAGCTCGCGGAACTTCGCCGGCGGGATGTCCTTGCCGTGCTGTTTCTCCACCTGCAGTTCGATGGGCAGGCCGTGGCAATCCCAACCCGGCACATAGGGCGCATCGAAACCGGAGAGCGTCTTGCTCTTGATGATGATGTCCTTCAGCACCATGTTCACCGCATGGCCGTTGTGGATGTCCTCGTTGGCGTACGGCGGGCCGTCGTGCAGGATGAACTTGGGGCGTCCCGCCGCCGCCTTGCGGATGCGCTGGTAGCGCTGCTGCGCCTGCCATTGCGCCAGCATCTGCGGCTCGCGCTTGGCCAAGTCGCCGCGCATCGGGAACGCGGTATCGGGAAGGTTCAGGGGATATTTTTTCTTGTCTTCACTCATGATCGATAAACCACTGCTTTGCATTGTTCACATCCGACGCGATCTGCCGCGTCAGCGCTTCCAAACCGTCAAACTTCATCTCGTCGCGCAACTTGTGCAGGAACTCGACTCGCAGGTGCTTGCCGTAGATCTGCTGCGCGAACTCGAACAGATGCACCTCCAGCACATACTTCGCATCGTGCTTCAGCGTCGGCCGCAAGCCGAGGCTGGCCACGCCCTGCAGCACACCGATGCCATCGCTATGCACCTGCACCACATACACGCCCTTCAACGGCGGCAGGTTGTGCTTCATCTGCACGTTCGCCGTGGGATAGCCCAGCTTGCGCCCGGTCTTGTCGCCATGTACCACCCGCCCGCTGATGCTGTAGGGGCGGCCCAGATAGTCGCGCGCGATGTCCAGCTTGCCTTCCGCCAGCGCCGCGCGGATCGCCGTGCTGGACACGCGCACGCCGTCATGCAGCACGCTGTGCATCGCGCTCACCTCGAATCCATGTTGCGCGCCCGCCGCCTGCATCAGCGCGAAATCGCCGCCCCGCCCGCTGCCGAAACGGAAATCGTCCCCGATCAGCACATATCCCGCGCGCAGTGTAACGGCCAGCGCATGGATGAAATCCTCCGCCGACTTCTGCGCGAATGCGGCATTGAAGGGGCACACATACACCCGATCCACCCCCATCCCGCGAAACAGCTCCAGCTTCTCGCGCAGGCTGGTCAGTCGCGCCGGCGCCTGCTGCGGCGCGAAGAACTCGCGCGGATGCGGCTCGAACGTCACCACCGCCGACTGCAGGGCGCGCGCACGCGCCACCTCGCACAACTCCTTCAGCATCTGCCGATGGCCGAGATGCACCCCGTCGAAGTTGCCGATGGTGACCGCCAAGGACTAAAAATCCGTAGAATGGAGTCCGCGTAGAATCTGCATAGAGCGCGGATTATACAGCCTCGCAACCCGCAAATGCCCCCGCCAGAAAGGGAAAACATGCTGAACTTCCCCCAGGTCGCCCTCGCCTTCATGAACAGCGACCACGCCGAATTCGTCGCCCTGTGCAAACACCTGCTCGACCTGCTCGACCGGGGGGCGGATGTCGGGCAGATCGACCGCCAGCTGGACGACTTGCTGCAACACACCCGCAGCCACTTCGCGGAAGAAGAACAGCAGATGCTGTCGGTACATTTCCCGCCCTACCCCGTGCACAAGGGCGAGCACGACAAGGTGCTACAGGACATGGCGCACCGCATCGACCGCTGGAAAGACACGCGCGACGCCGCCACCCTGCGCGACTGGCTGGAACTCGGGGTGCGCGAATGGTTCGTGAATCACGTCAGCAGCATGGACTTCGTCACCGCCGCCTTCATCTCCTCGCGGAGCGGGCGATGAAGGGAGACGCCCTCTCCAGCCTGTTCGACCACAGCGCCTTCGCCGCCGCCCATGCCGGGCTGCTCGACCTGCTGGAGACACGCGCGGAAGCAGCCGAGATCACGGCCGCACTGGCCCGCTTGCAGGAACAGTTGCGCACCCAGTTCGCGCGCGAGGAACGCGCCATGCAGGAAGCCGGCTTCGCCGCGCTGGAGGCACACAAGAAAGACCACGATGGCGCACTGGAGCGCCTGGCCGCAAAGGCGCAGCACTGGCAGGATACGCATGACCCCGCCGCCCTGCTCGACTACCTCGCCGGACCGTTCACCGACTGGTTCGTACGCCACGTCAACACGCGCGACTTCATCACCGCCCAGCGCCTGTCGCTCGGCGTCTAGCTCGCCGGCGGCACTCGCCCGCGCAACTTGAAACACGTCGGGTTCGGCAACCCATCCGGCTCGTACTCGTTGAATTCCCGACACACCAGCGGCCGCTGGTCGTAGATCGTGCAGCGCACCGCCTGCCCCAACTCCGCCTCCAGCGCGATGCAGCGCGGCGGAAAGCTATCCGTACCCTTCATGCAGAACGCCTTAGCGACCGGATTGACCAGTTCTCGCGGCACACCCCCTTGCGGCGCCACTTCATCGGGATAAAGCATGATGCGGAAATGCGCGCAGCAAGCACCGCAAGTCATGCAAGGATTGGATTCAGCCATAGCTCACCTGTCCAGCGGACTGCCCACGCGCCCGTCCGGCATCCCGATCACGCTCTCACAACCCGCGCACCCGCTCCAGATGCGCTTGCAGGTCTACGCTCAGCGCATCGGGCAACATGGTGACACGATCCTTATTGCCTTTCCCCTCCCGAACCAGGATCTCATGCCGCTCGAAGTCGACATCCTTTACGCGAAGACGCAAGCATTCCATCAGACGCATCCCGCTCCCATACAAAAGACGGGCCATCAGCGCGTGCGTCCCTTCAAGCTGACCCAACACCTTCTTCACCTCGGTAACGGTCAATACGACAGGCAGGCGCTTCGGCTTTTTGGGGCGGGACAAATTATCAAGCCAAGGCAGGTCGATCCCCAGCACCTCCTTGTACAAGAATAACAATGCCGATAGCGCCTGATGATGAGTAGAAGCTGAAATGTTGCCCTCGTTCGATAAATACGACAGATACGCCTCAACCTCGCGCGCGCCCATCGTATTGGGATGCCGTTTGCCATGGAACAGAATGAAACGCTTCACCCATTGCACATAGGAATGCTCAGTGCGAAGGCTATAGTGCTTGTAACGGATACGATCACGAACTTGGTCAAGCACTTCACAGGTGGCGGCGACAAATTGCCGCTGTTGTCAACAAATAGAACTGTCCGGTTTCGTAGCACATAAACTGTCCGCT